>CAZXRI010000001.1:0-8338 GCA_964642765.1 uncultured Methanosarcinales archaeon
ACTAAAGATTCTTCTTGCTGGAGTTAAGAAGGATGACATTGATAAGATAATAAAAGAGCAGAAAATAAAATGCCCAAAATGCTCGGCTGAGCTAAGCACTACCAATTTCAACTTGATGCTAAAGGCAAACATTGGCCCAATAGACGAGCAATCCTCGATTGGATACTTAAGGCCTGAAACAGCCCAGCTTATATTCATTAATTACAGGCAGGTTCAGGAAAACTCAAGGAGAAAACTGCCTTTTGGAATAGCCCAGATAGGAAAAGCATTCAGGAATGAGATAAGCCCGAGAGATTTTCTGTTCAGATGCAGAGAATTTGAGCAGATGGAGATTGAGTTTTTTGTGCATCCTGAAAAAATAAATGACTGTATGTCTTTTGATGAGATAAAAAGTCTCGAAGTAAATCTCCTAACCGCAAAACAGCAGGATAAGAATGAATCCCATAAGAAGGCACATCTCAGGGATTTAGTCGAGAAGAAGCTTGCAGGCAAATGGCATGCTTACTGGCTTGGGTTATTTTACAAGTGGTTCCTTGGATTGGGCATAAATCCCGAGAATCTCAGGCTGAGAGAGCACAAGAAAGACGAGCTTGCTCATTATGCAGGAGCATGCTTTGACATAGAATATAATTTTCCAATCGGCTGGAAAGAGATACATGGAAATGCAGACAGAAAGCAGTTTGATTTAACTCAGCACATTAATCTCTCGAAATCAGACTTGAGCTATTACGACGAGGAATCTAAGGCAAAAGTTGTTCCGTATGTTGCATCTGAGCCATCACAGGGAGTTGACAGGGCTTTTATGGCTTTTATGTTTGATGCTTACACTTACGACGAGAAAAGAGATAATGTTGTCCTGAAATTACATCCAAAACTTGCACCGATAAAAGCAGGAATATTTCCATTGTTATCTAATAAGCCTGAGCTTGTTGCAAAGGCACGAGAGGTTTATGATAATCTCCGAGAAGAGTTTGCTGTTTTTTATGACGGTTCAGGAAGTATCGGAAGAAGATATGCAAGAATGGACGAGGTTGGAACTCCTCTGTGCATTACCATTGACTTTGATACGCTAAAGGATAATGCTGATACTGTTACAGTCAGAGACAGGGATACAACAGAGCAGAGAAGGGTTAAGGTTGGCAAGCTGAGGGATGAAATAAGGAATATTTTATACTCAACAGAAAAGAAATAAAAAAGAATCAATCAATAAACATAATCATAATATCTTTCCTTCTCAAACGGCAGTTCAATTGTTTTCTTCTCTGCGCCAATGTTGTCTAAGTCATTAGCCTTTATTTTTGTTCCTGATAATGTATACAGTGTGTCGTCCATGTATAAGGCTCTTCTCACAGAATAAGGTGAGCCATAATAATATCTTTGCTCTTCATTTCCGTCATTATGTGTTATCTTTCCTTTGACTGTTATGCTGTCATCCGTGATTGTAAATACATAAGCTCCCTGCCATCTGTTCTGCCTGTAATAGCCGAGCTTTGAGTCATATTCAAGCTTGCTCTTAACTTCTGTTATTGGCAATACAAGGAGATTTTTCTGCCTGCTAAATAGGAATGCCTTGTGATCCCTAAGCGCTTCTGAATCTGAGCCAGCTTTGCCGATTTCAAGCTTGGATACTTCTTTTGGATTTTTTACGTCTGAAACATCAAACAAAGCTATTTTGACTCCTTTTGTTGAAACACCTCCCCAGTCATTTGCTGCTGTTTCCTTTCCTATTCCGATTATGTGATTCTCATCGTAAGGATGGAGATAATCTGAGTATCCCGGGATTTTCAGCTCTCCCAATACAGAAGGATTTTTTGCATCTGATAAGTCTATGACAAACAATGGGTCAATCCTCTTGAATGTAACCATGTAAAGCCTGTCTCCGAGAAATCTCGTCGAGTAAATCCTTTCATCTGGAGCTAGTGCCTCAAGCTTTCCAATTATCTCCATATCATCATCAAGCACAAAAACATTATTGTACATAACATTATCCTTTGATGTCCATATCTCTGTTGTTGTTGCAACTCTAAGGTTTCCATTATTTTCGTCGAGAGAGAACTGGTTTAGCAAGTATCCAGAGACTTCTCCCCTTGAGTTATATTCAATATCCCCGTCAGAGATTGCAATCTTATGAATAACTGTTTTCCTTCTTTCTGCTTCGAGCTTTGCCTCGTATTCTTCTAGAGAGTTTTCTATTTTTTGTATCAGATCTTTTTTCGGCTGCTCTGCCATCTTGTTGTACATTATCTCGAGGATTCCTGATATTTGGCTCCATTTTTTCGTTGCATCTATGCTGGAATCACCTTTTATAGATTTTATCTGCTGCTGGATTTCTTCAGCGATAAGAGGCAAAATCACGTTATAGAAACGCTCTTCATTATGCTGCCTGTAATACAGATAAGGAAGATTTTTCGGATATGATATATAGATGTTTTTTTCTGAGACATAGATAGTATTTGATGCTCCGAGGAGGAATGTTTTTGCATTGAGAGAATTATCGTCGAATATGTTGAATGATGCAATTGTGTTGAAATTGTATGATGCTTCTGGGTTTGGGAAGTAATATACATCAGGAATTGCTATTTTTGTTGTGCCTTCCTTTATTGCAGGCTGGCTTACTAATGGACCATCTGTAAATGTGTATTGGTTTGTTATGAAATATACATAGTCTCCTATCATTCTGGATTCAAGATAATTTCCTTCGATGTTATAGTCCTTAAGCTGTTTTGGATTTTTTTTGTCTGAGACATCATAGATATAAACATGAGTTTGCTGGGTGTAAGTTGGCCGTGGAACAAAATCATATTCAGGGATTGTAAATGTCTGTCCATCGTCTTCTGCAAATATTATTAGCCTGTCTTTGTTGAGGAGCATATTTCTTGGACTGCCTTTCAGGTTTGTTTCCGAGAGGATTTTAGCATTTTCCGCAGGATAAGCATCAACAATTATCAGCTTGTCCTGTGAGATTACATAGATATATTTATCATCATTTTTTACAAAGTCAGCCTCATCAACTCCTGCAACCTGAATGTTTGTCTGGGAATAGTCCCCTGCTGATTGTGCTGGAGATGCTCCTGAATCACTTGATTCAAATCTGGCAGTGCTAAGCGAGGATTCCATGACAGCATTTTTCATCATGCCTCCTCTTATTCCTATTCCAGAATATCCATTGTAAGCAGAATTTATGGCTGAGTTCGTGAGGAATTCCTGCATCTCTTTTTCTGAGGTGAATTTTTTTAGTTCTTGGCTTGAGTCTAAAGATGACTGTCCGCCTGTATATGTTGTTCCTGTGTTTGGTTCTTTAGTTGTGCAGGAAATTAGCAGGATAGCTAATGCGAGTATTGCTAAGATAGCAAATGTTGTTGAGATATTTTTTGGTTTCATGTTATCACCTTGTCAATTTGAATCATATTGAATAGAATCAGCTTGTATATAAATAGCCTTTTATAGCTTTAATCTGGTTAGAAGTTATCGATAGAATTTACTTATCTTTTTTAATTATCCCCACCAAAACATAAGCAAGCAGTCCAACCAAACCACCAACAAGGAATAAGAGCGCAATGTTTGGTTGAGAAACTATTGTTGGCAGTGCTGATTGAGCAATTGACTGGGATGCAGATGAAACTGCTGACGAGACTGTTGATGATACGCTTTCTTTTGCTGTTTCCATCATTGCTGATTTTAGCATAGTATCTGCAAATGCCTTTGGCTGTGAATATATCGAGTATATCTGCATGACTGAGGCAATTCCGATGATGATTAAAGCTGCTGGAAGAACACTCATTAATCTTTGCTTTATGCCGAATGTTTTTTTTGGCGTTATTATTATGTATTTGCTTGCCAGCCGATAATGAGAAACTTCCTTGCCTTTTTCGCTGTAATGGAATTCTTCTGAGATAACAAGCCCTGATTCGAGAAGCTGCCGGATGTTGTAATGGATTGTTGAGATAGGAATATTGAGTTTTTCTGCAAGTTCTGACTCTGTTGCATCATTCTCCGAGAGAAAATCAAGTATTTTTTTGCATGAGTCATTGCCAACAATATTGGCTATCTTTTTTGTTTTGGCTTCATCCATTGACAGGAGCATGATATTTTGCTGTTTCATAAATAGGATTAATCCATCTGGTTATAAATAGGTTTCTGACATTTCAACAAGATGATTCTTTTTTTGAATCATTTTAAGATATTCTGAAAGCCTTGCTTTTGTTTTTTCCCGCAGACTTATCGGCAAATCAATTTTATCAAGCTCACTTACGTCAATATATGGCAGTTCTGTTAATGTTCCTAAAAACTTCCTTTCCTTCTCAGCATTTCTGACAAGGGCTTTTGCATGCTCTGAGCCGAACAGCTTGAGAGCGGGAAATTTTGTCAGGGAATTTGCTCCTGCTTTCAGGATAATATCCGTGTATTCTACTCTCGATACCCAAAGCCCTGCAATTATTTCAAGTTTTGGAAAAGAGATTCTTGTTTTTGCAATCCATTCAAGGAAGTATTCTATTTTCGGTCCTGATTTATGCTCGAATGGAGTTCCTCTGATTGGATTAAGAGCATAGAAAGTAATCCTGCTTATGTTGTGCTTTTTTATGAATTCTTCGAGGAGAGTGAAGTCTTGGATTGTTTCTCCTAATCCAATTATGATTGTCATTGCTTTTTTCAAGCCGAGATTTTGAGCAGAATCAAACATTGCTTCTATTGGCTTGAGTGGTTTTGATGGACACACAATCTTATGGATTTCTGGATTGATTGTTTCGACAGTTCCAGTTATTCCCTCGAGATAAGGAGCAAGCTTTTCAAGACGGAATTTTCCCATTACACCTATGTTGAGCCATTGTTTTTCTCCATAGATTAAATTAACATATTTCAAAAGCTCTTCAAGCTCTTCTGTTGTGAAACTCTCAACTCCTCCTGAGATAAACTCAATTCCCCAGCCAAGTTTTTTGCATAGGAATGCCTCAGCAAGGATTCCTTCTATTTTCCGACGGGCTTTTCTCGGCTCTGATATTTTTTCCTGCTGTGTTGAGAGATAACAGAAAGTGCAGTCTCCTATTGAGCAGAACCAGCTTACGAAGATTGCTCTCTCGAATCTTGTTGTAAGAGTGAAATTTTGCTTGAAGGTTTTATCTGCTTGGTATATGAGTGATTTTGTATCAGATGATAACATATAGAGGAGAATTTTGTGTGGGTAAATAAAGATTATGAAGAATTTAGGTAAGCCTATTTAAGATTTGGATTTATTCAGCTTATAGTATACATACCAAAATTTCTGACCGTAAAAAATATTCTTGCCTGAAAAAGAATGAGAAAATTTACTGAAGATATTGAATAATTCTTCCTTATAATAATAATTCTTTAAGATTTTATGCTTGCTTCCATCATTGAGTCTTCTTATTTTGTAGGTGTTAAAATCTCCTGTTGGTTTGATTATCTTACCCCCTACTTTTCCATCAAAATTGTTATCTGACATAAAGACAATCGCGCCATTCTTTAATACCCTATGAAATTCATTAAAAAAATCATTAATTCTCTCTTTAGGGATATGAGAAAACCAAAGATTTGCCATACCACCTGAAAAAGTATTATCCTGAAAAGACAGACTATAGGCATCCTCTTTTTTGAATTCAACAGGACATTTGTATTTCTTGGTTTTTGCTAATCCTAAGGTTTCAGAAACTAAGTCAGTTATCATAATTTTTGATGCTGATTCCGAGAGAATTTCAGACCAATATCCAGTTCCTGCAGCAACCTCTATAACAGCTTTATTCTTTAGGAATCTCTTAATTGCATCTGCAATCTTTTCTTGTTCTTTTAATCTAATAGTGTCATCTCTGTAATATATTTTTTCATATTCCAATATTCTTTTTCTGTAATAATCTTCCATTTGAGATTATTGATAAAATTGAATTAATAGATTTTTCTATAAGGCAAAACCACAAACTTAATAATCACTGATTCTATATATCGGATAATGCCGACAGTAAAGATAAATCTTAGACAGGAAATAGACGATTCTTATTATATAGTCATAGGCAATAAAATAACAGATTCTCTTGTAAAAGAACTGAAAGAAAAGCCATTCGGAAACAAGTATGCAATTATTACCGACGATAATCTAAGGAAGATTTACGGTGATAGATTGCTTCAGAGAATTAAGAAAGCAGGAATTGATTGTTGTTTAATTTCATTTCCTTCAGGAGAGCAAAACAAGAACCTGAAAACTTTTGGCTTTCTTCACGAAGAGCTTTTGAAGAATAATCTTGACAGAAAATCGTGCATTATTGCTCTCGGTGGCGGAGTTGTTGGTGATGTTGCTGGTTTTGTTGCTGCAACTTATATGAGGGGAATAAATTACATCCAAGTTCCGACAACATTGGTTGCACAGGCAGATAGCTCAATAGGTGGAAAAACTGCTGTTGATTTGTCGTCTGGAAAAAATTCATGCGGAGCTTTTTACCAGCCGAAGAAGGTTTACATTGATGTTGATTTTCTCAAGACGCTTCCAAGAAAGGAATTAATTAACGGGCTTGTTGAGACTGTTAAGCATGCTGTTATTGCCGACGAGAAATTCTTTTATTTTATCGAGAAAACTCTTGATGGAATTTTTTCTGCTAAGCCGGAAGTAATGATTCATCTCGCAGAAACAAACTGCTCAATCAAGAGGAATGTCGTCGAAAACGACCTTTTTGAGAAGAATCTGAGAAAGGTTGTAAATTATGGACATACAATTGGGCATGCTATTGAGACATTGACGGGATATAAAAAATATGCACATGGTGAAGCAGTTGCTATCGGCATGGCTGTCGAGGGGAAAATATCGAATTTAAAGGGATGGCTTTCTGATAAGGATTTGAAAAGGCAGAATAATTTACTGGAAAAGATTGGATTGAATCTAAATTTGCCTGCGATTTCTCCAGAAAAAATTTTGAAAGAATTGGTTAAAGATAAGAAGGCAGTTTCAGGAAAGATTTTCTTTGCCCTGCCTGAAAAGATTGGAAAGATGAAATCTCTCGACGGTAAATTCGGGATTGAGGTTGAGGAGAGGGTTATATTGAGGGGGTTGACGGAAGGATGACTGGAATTCCTGATTATCAATCATTAATGCTCCCATTACTAAAATGCCTAAATGGTAGTCAAGAACATAATGTAAGAGAGGTAATTGAAAGTCTTAGTTCTGAATTCAAATTAACTGATCAAGAAAAGAAAGAATTGTTACCAAGTGAACAACAATCCATTTTTAATAATCGTGTAGGTTGGGCAAGAACATATTTACTCAAAGCTAGATTGATTGAATCCCCCAGAAGAGGATTTATTAGAATAACACAAAAAGGAACAGAAGTATTAGATAAAAAACCTGCAAGAATTAATGTTAAGTTTCTTGAACAATTCCCAGAATTCATTGAATTTATAACACTCAAAAAAGAACAAGGCAAAGAAAAAAGTAAATCGTTAGCAGAAATCAATAAGGGCGTTGAAAATATTACTCCTGATGAATTGATGGAAAGTGGTTTTAATTCTATTCACGCAAGTTTAGGTCAAGAACTATTGACAAAGTTAAGAACAAATCTGCCCTCTTTTTTTGAAAAAGTTGTTTTAAATCTTCTGAAGAATATGGATTATGGTGAAGGGAAAGTTACAGGACAAACTGGTGATGGCGGTGTTGATGGGATTATTAGTCAAGATAAGTTAGGATTAGATAAAATATTCTTTCAGGCTAAAAGATTTGGCGAAGATACACCTGTTTCAGCTTCAATGTTACGCGACTTTGTTGGAACATTAGAGGTAAATGGGGTAAAGGAGTTTTTATGACAACTTCAAGATTTCCGAGAGATGCAGAAAATATAATATCACGAAGTCATAAATCAATAGTTCTCATTGATGGAACAAAGCTTGTAAAATTGATGATTGACTTTAATATTGGAGTATCAACAGTTAAGTCATACCAGATAAAAAAGATTGATTCTGATTTCTTTACAGACGAATAAGTCCTATATCTCACCATTTTTTCAGAAACCTTTTTTAACCCACTAAGCAACACAGGTAAAATGCTCTGCATATCTATAACAGAAAAAACAACAGAAAGGATTATCGAGGCAATTAATTCAGACAGCTATGGAGATTTGTACGAGATAAGATATGATTTGGCAGAAAAAGCAGACCTGAAAAGGATTATCTCCTCGGTAAAAACTCAAAAGCCACTTCTCATTACAAACAGAAGGAAATCAGAAGGAGGAAATTTCTCAGGGAGTGAATCTGAAAGGATTTCTATTCTTGAAACCGCAATAAGATTAAGAGCAGATTATATTGACATAGAATTCTCGTCAGGAAAACAAGCAATTCAAATGCT
>CAZXRI010000001.1:8348-27676 GCA_964642765.1 uncultured Methanosarcinales archaeon
AGAAAACAAGTGCAAAAACAAAAATAATTCTCTCTTATCATAATTTCAAGGAAACTCCTGAGAATATAGACGAGATTTACTCTAAGATGAAAAAAGAAGACTGCGATATAATCAAGATTGTAACTTATGCTAATTCAATAAACGACAATTTGAAAATTTTTAATCTCCTTCAGCAGAAAAAAAATCTCATTGCTTTTTGCATGGGAGAAATAGGGCAGTTAAGCAGGATTTTCTGCAATATGAAAGGCTCGTTTATGACTTATGCCTCAATCTCCGACGGTAAAGAATCAGCATCAGGGCAAATAACAGCAAAAACCCTCAAGGATATTTACAAGATTGATTCGTTAAATAGGAAAACAAAGATTTACGGATTGGTTGGAAATCCTGTCAGCGAAAGCAAAGGTTATTTGATTCACAACAAATGCTTCCAGAAACTTGGACTGGATAATGTTTATGTAAATTTTCTCGTTGATGATGTTGATGATTTCTTTTCAGGATATAAAGAATTCTTCTCGGGATTGAGCGTAACAATGCCTCACAAGCAGGTTGTCATGAAATATCTCGACGATATTGATGAGAGTGCAAAAAAGATTAATGCAGTAAACACGATTGAGGTAAAGAACGGAAAACTAATCGGGCATAATACTGATGTCTATGGTGCTATCCAGTCAATTAAAGACAAGACAACAATCAAGGGAAAAAACTGCCTTATGCTCGGAGCAGGTGGAGTTGCAAGGGCAATTGCATATGGCGTATTAACAGAAGGAGGTAAGCTTTTTGTGTCTGATTCCGACGAGAATAAGGCAAGAGGTTTTGCAGATGAATTCAAATGCAAGTATATTCCAATATCTGAAATAAAAAAAATCAATTGCGAAGTTTTAATCAATGCAACTCCAATCGGAATGTTTCCTAATGTTAATTCATGTGTTGTCGAGGAGAATTTCTTAAAGAAAGATATGGTTGTGTTTGATGTTGTGTATAATCCTGCTGAGACAAAGCTGATTAGGATGGCAAAGAAAAAAGGATGCAAGGTTGTTTATGGATTGGATATGTTTATTTATCAGGCAGTTAAGCAGTTTGAATTGTGGACAGGAAAAAAAGCACCGATTGAAGTGATGAGGAAGATTATTTCTATCGAATAAAAGAAAACTTTAATAACGCCAAAAACCACACAGCTTTCAATGAAAGAGATTATCCCAATAAAGAAGCTGAACGCCAAGATAATGGCTCCTTCTTCCAAGAGTTTTGCCAACAGGGCTTTGATTGTTGCTTCGCTTGCTGACGGAAAATCTGTGCTTGAGAATGTTACGTTCAGCGACGATACTTTGTACATGATTAAGGCTCTCCAGTGTTTTGGAATTGATATAATTACAGAGCATGATAAGGTAATTGTTAATGGCACAGGCGGAAAACTTAAGATTCCAAATGAACCGATTTTCGTCGGAAATGCTGGGACAACAATGAGATTTATTACTGCATTTGCTTCGCTTGCTGGTGGAAAGGTTGTGATAACAGGCGATGAGAGGATGCAGGAAAGGCCAATAAAAGAGCTTTTGGATCCGCTTAATCATATTGGGATAAAGGCATACAGCGAGAAAAATAATGGATGTCCTCCTGTGATTGTAGAGGATGGATTTCTGAAAGGAGGAGATGTGAATATTCACGGAAATGTAAGCAGTCAGTTTGTAAGCGCAATTATGATGATTAGCCCTCTTGCAAAAAAAGAAGTTACACTAAACATTGTCAGCGAGCTTACATCAAAACCTTATGTTGATATTACTCTCGATGTTATGCGTGCTTTTGGAGCAGATGTTGATAACAAGTCTTACAGGCATCTTAAAATAAGCAATAATGGTTATAAGCCTGTAAATTATTTTGTCGAGGGAGATGCAAGCAGTGTCAGCTATTTTCTTGCCGCTGCGGCAATTACAAAAGGAACTGTAAGGGTTACAGGATTAAATCCAAATTCTGTTCAGGGGGATATTAAATTTGCTGATATTCTCGAGAGAATGGGCTGTGATGTAAAAAAAGGGGATGATTTTATCGAGGTTAAGGGAAGTGATTTGAAAGGCATTTCTGTTGATATGAATTCAATGCCAGATACTGTCCAGACACTTGCTGTTGTTGCTTTATTTGCAGACGGAAAAACAGAGATTTCAAATGTTGCGAATCTCAGGTTAAAGGAAACTGACAGATTAAAGGCATTGGGAAATGAACTTAGAAAGCTTGGAGCAGATATTGAGGAGCTTGATGATGGAATTGTGATTATACCGAGAGAATTAAATGGAGGAATTATTGATACTTACAACGATCACAGGATGGCTATGAGCTTTGCTGTTGCAGGGCTTGTGATTCCCAATGTGAAGGTTTTGCATCCTGAATGTGTCTCTAAATCATTCCCTGATTTCTGGGAAAAATTTGGGGAGTTGTATGGATGATAATTATTAAATACTATCAATCACATCTAAGATTATCATGGCAACCAATCTATTAGACAGAATAGTCATTGACCCTAAAATACTTGCAGGCAAGCCTATTATTAGAGGGACAAGAATTCCTGTAGAATTAATCCTAAAAAAACTTGCACAAAATATTGATGTTGATGAGATATTGGGAGATTTCCCAAGGTTAACAAAAGAAGACATAAAGGCTGCATTGGCGTACGCACAATCTATACTCACGGACAAAAATAATTATACAGATGTTGTCCGTTCGTAATAAGCAAAAGACAGTTTTTATTGTCTAAATATTTATGTCTTTTGCTATATTATAGAAAATACTGATGAGTTTCCTCTTTTGACAAATGAATAGTAGAATAAAATTCATAATTGATGAAAATCTGGATTTTAGTGTTGTGTTATTTCTAAGAAGAAAAGGTTATAATACAACATCAATTGCAGAGGATTTCCCCTCACTGGATGACATAAACATTCTCAGATTTGCATTTGAGGAGAGCAGAGTAATATTGACAAACGATAAAGATTTTGGTGAGCTAATATTCAAGTTAAAGCTAAATTCAAAAGGCATAATCTTGTTTCGCCTATCTGACCAATCTTCAAAAGCAAAAATAAGAGTTTTGGAGATTCTGCTTGACAAGTACGCCCATAAAATAGAAAATAATTTTATAGTCCTATCTGATTCAAAGGTTAGATTCAGGAAATTGTTATGAAAATGAACCTTGTCTTAATTGGATATAGAGGAACAGGAAAGTCATCTGTTGCTGAGATTCTTGCTAAAAGGTTTGCTGCTAAAAAGGTTTCTACCGACGAGCTTATTGTCCAGAAAGCAGGGATGAGCATTCCTGAGATTGTTGAGAAGTATGGATGGGAGCATTTTCGGGAGGTTGAAAGCGAGGTTGTCAAAGAGGTATGTAAAGAGGATGATTTAATTATTAATGCTGGAGGCGGTGTTGTTCTTCGTGAGGAGAATATCAAGAACCTGAAGATGAACAGCAAGGTGATTCTTCTTACTGCTGATGTGGATGTTATTGCTGAGAGGATTAAGGATGATAAAAACAGGCCTTCTTTGACAGGAGATAAGTCTTTTGTCGAGGAGATTGGGGCAGTTCTTGCTGAGAGAAAGTCATTGTATGAAAAGGCTGCTGACTTTATGATAGATACAACCAATCTCACCATCGAGAAAGTTGCAGAGAAGATTATTTGGCGGATGAAGAAATAGGAGTATCAAAGTCGGATAACAAGATTTTTAAATAACTAAATCATGAATATTTATATCATGGTAGATTTTGATGAATATAAGGACGTTAGAAATATAGCTTCTTGGATAGGTATTATAGGAGGTACAATTGCAATTGCAAAATTTCTCGAGATAGACAACTCTATAATTGTATTTATTGTTATAGCTGTTATTTTAGTTCTCCTAATAAGAAAGAAAGATACGAAAATAGAATATTTAGAAAATAAATTAAAACGTTTAGAAATGTCATCAAATGGAAAAGAAAATGGCAAAAAAACATAATGTGTTGTTTGTATTCCTAAAGGAAAACCAGTATTATATTTTAATTATTTTGAGCGTCTTAATATTGGGCTTATTTATATTAAGAAATGTGAAATAAAATGCAAAAAGATACAAGTAGAATAGCAATTTTAATACTTTTGGTAGTAATGATTTTTATTTTAGGTAGGGTATTGGGTTGGTGGTAGTCTACTATGTTCAATTCATTCGGAAATATTTTCAGGATTACAACATCAGGAGAAAGCCATGGAAAGGCAATGACTGTTATTGTTGACGGTGTTCCTCCTAATATTGAGATTTCTGCCGAGGAGATTCAGAAGGAGCTTGATAGAAGGAGACCCGGGCAGAGCAAGGTTGTTACTCCTCGAAATGAAGAGGACAAGGTTGAGATTCTTTCTGGCATTTTCGACGGGAAATCAACTGGAGCTCCTATAGCAATGATTATCTGGAACAAGGATGCAGATTCTTCAAAGTATGAAAAGATTAAGGATGTTTACCGCCCAGGCCATGCTGGATTTACATACATGGAAAAGTATGGAATTTATGATTATCGAGGGGGAGGAAGAAGCTCTGCACGTGAAACAGCTAACTGGGTTGCTGCTGGCGCTATTGCAAAAAAGATTCTTTCCGAGAAGAAAATAAGGATTATTGCTTATGTAAAAGAGATTGGAGGAATAGTTGCTGAGAAGATTGATTTTGATAATATAAGGAAGAATCCTGTTAATTGTCCTGATTTGAAGGCTGCAAAAAAAATGGAACAGGCAATCCTTAAAGCAAAGTCCGAAGGTGATTCTCTCGGCGGGGTTGTTGAGGTTGTTGCTGAGAATGTTCCTTCAGGACTTGGAGATCCTGTTTTTCTTAAGCTTGAGGCTCAGCTTGCATTTGCCTTGATGTCTATTAACGCTGCCAAGGGAGTTGAGATAGGCTCTGGGTTTGAAGTTGCAAGAATGAAAGGTTCTGAATGCAATGATTTGTTTGAGAAAAAATCAGGGAAGGTTGTTACAAAGACCAATCATGCTGGCGGAATTCTTGGAGGGATTTCTAACGGAATGCCGATAATTGCAAGGATAGCAATCAAGCCAACATCCTCTATTTTGAAAGAGCAGGAAACATTGGATTATTCAGGAAGGAAAAGGAAAATCAAAGTCGAGGGAAGGCATGACCCTGCTGTTGTTGTTCGCGCTCCTCCTATTGCAGAGGCTATGACAGCGATTGTTCTTGCGGATGCTATGCTGAGGCAGAAGTCCATGAAAAATGCCTAAGGAGATATTAAGCGCATTGTTATTTGTTTTTGGGATTTTATTTCAGGCATTTCCATTTGTTAGGAGAGATGAGGATTTTAAAGAAAAGCTGTTGCTTACATTTTTAGGACCAATATTGATGGTTGTTATTGTAGGTATTGTTCTCATTAAAGATTTTCTTCGTGCACCACTTCAGATTATCATTGCAAACCTAATTTTGATTTACGGACTTATTCTTGTTATCGCTATTTATACCATGTATAAGAAGGAATTAATTCAGGAGATAAGCTCTGAGAATATTCTGATTAATTTTATTGTTCTTCTTTATTTGCTCTCAATCTCAAATATCGGAATGAAACTTAATGTGTTTATTATTGCGATCTCTCTCGGAATATGCTTTTACGCTCTTCTAGGTGATTTGCATAAGATAAAGATGTGGAAATCCGGAAAAGTTCTAATCTATATATGGAACGCCTTAATCATTATTTTTGTTGGTTACATGGATTTTCCAATTTTTAAGATTTATATTGAGAAAAATGTTCTCCCGTCGCTCGGAGAGTTTTTTATTATTGGGATGTTTTTGATGTATATGCTGTCATATGTCCTGAGTATTGTTTTCCTTTTAGATACTGAACACCCCTCAGAATTGAAGGAGCATGCAGATTTTCTTTCAGGAAGGTTTATTATAGACGGTATTAACCTTAGATTTATTTTATTGGGGATGTTTGCTGGGATAATCTTTGTCGGGAATTATTTTTTGCACATTGTTGAGCCAATTTTAGTAGTTAATCTTTATCTGGCAGGTATGGTGGTTTTGCCATTGTTTTTTGAGAAATGGGTTTTGTCAGCCAGAGGAAATAGATAGATATTTTTATATCCTCATGGATATGAAAGCATCTTAAAGGTGGTTTGTAAAATGGTCAAGGTAAAAATCTGCGGAATTACAAATATGAATGATGCTTTGCTCGCTGCTGAGTATGGAGCGGACTTTTTGGGTTTTATCGTCGATATTGAAAAGTCAGAGGATTCTTTGTCAAGGAGTGTTGCAAGGGATTTAATCATGCAGGTTCCTCTTGAGATAACTCCTGTAATGGTTACTTACCTGAATAAGGCTTCTGATGTTGTTGAGCTTGCAAGATTTGTTAAGCCTATGGCAATACAGTTTCATGCTGATATCACTGTTGGAGAGATTGGGAAGATAAGGAAGGCATTGCCTAAGATGAAGATTATCAAGGCTGTCCATGTTACAGGTGAGAAAGCAATAGATGAAGCGAAGAAATTTGAGGATTATGCAGATTATATTCTTCTTGATAGCAAGTCAAAGGGAAAAATCGGCGGGACAGGAAAGACGCATAACTGGAATATCAGCAGGAAAATCGTAGAGAAATGCAAAAAGCCTGTAATTCTCGCTGGCGGTTTGAACCCTGAGAATGTCCTCGATGCAGTAAGGATTGTAAAGCCGTTTGGTGTTGATGTGAATTCCGGGGTTAAATCATCGCCGAGAAAAAAGGATGCTGATAAGATGGAGAGATTTATTGCGGAAGCGAGAAAAGGGGATTAATATTTGAAGAGGATATTCTGCCAGTCAAGTTTATATATCTGGTAATTTTATCCGCACAACAAATGTCAAAAGCAAAAATATCTGCATGCTTGGTTATCAGGAACGAGGAAAAGGTAATAAGAAGATGCCTTGACAGCATTAAAGATGCCGTGGATGAGATTATAATTGTCCACGACGGCAAGTGTGATGATAAAACCCTCGACATCTGCAAGGAATATACCAAGAAAATATTTGTAAGGGATTATATCGGCGAGGCAGAGCCGCACAGGCCTTTTAGTTTTTCAATGGCAAGCGGGGAATGGATTCTATGGATAGATGCAGATGAATTTTTCTCAGAGGAATTAAAAGGGGCAATAAGGGATATGGCTAATGCAAAATATGTCAATGGATATTTGGTTGCTTATGAAATTCCTTATAAAAACACTGTGTTAAAAAGAATAGGGTTAGGAAAAGCGTATAGGATGTGCCTTTTTAGGAAAGGTAGCTTTTCAATGAAAGGGATTATCCATGAAACACCGAGTGTAAATGGCAAAATAGTAAAGGTAGAATATTTACTGAAGCACAGGCCATTATACAATCCTTACTCATATAAGACTTTTAAAAGAAAAGAAATAAAATGGGCATATAAACAGGCACAGCAATTCATTAGCAATGACCGTGCAAGCTATCCCTCGTTTTGTTATATCTTCAGAGGGATTTTTTTATTTGCCTTTGTTGTTTTGAAAGGGATTATGCATGGCTCGTTTTTGAATGGCATTGCTGGCTTGAAGATATCTTTTTTGGAGGGGCTGTACAATTATTATGTTAATTGGCATATATTTGTGATGAAAAATGAGAAAAGCAATTAATCAGGAAAGCGATCAAAGTTCAAGATATGCCAGTTATAGGGCATTTGACGAGGGCAAGTTTTACATTTTAAAGGTTTATGAGATTATTAAGAGATTAAACCAGAAATATAATTTTAAGAAAGCATTGGATGTCGGATGTGCAGACGGCTCTTTTGCAGCTAAATTAAAGAAGGATTTTGGGTTTGATTGTTATGGGATTGATATTTCTGAAGGTGCTATCAAGCTTGCATGTGATTCTGGAATTAAGGCTACCCAACATAACCTCGAGAAGCCATTGTCATATCCTGATAATTTTTTTGATTTAGTATCTGCGTGTGAAACAATTGAGCATATTTACGATACTGATTTCTTTATATCTGAATTGGCAAGGGTTTTGAAGCCAAAAGGAATATTGATTTTAACAACGCCGAATTTGGTATCGTTAGTTAATCGCGTTAAGATTTTGTTAGGAGCATATCCTGCTTTTGTTCCTGAATATAGGATAGGGAAAGAAGAAGCAGGGCATATAAGGGCATATACAATCCCTGTATTGCAAAGGCAGCTTAGTGAGCATGGATTGAGGATAGTTGTCAAATCTTCTCCAAATATTACTTTTCCAATGGATAATAAATTTGTTCCAAAACCACTTAAGAAAGCTGCAATCAGGTTAGGTGATGTTTTCCCAACGATAGGGAGCCATATGATAGTTGCTGCTGAAAAATAAAACTCTCGTGTTAGTTATAATGGTCATTACACTGCTAGCCAAGGCAGTAAGTTTTAAATAAACTGCTTCTTATAGTTTGATGTCGACAACAATATCATTCAAAATGAACCCAAAATCATATTTCGGAAATTACGGCGGGCAGTTTGTTCCTGAAACATTGATGCCTGCTCTCGAGGAATTGGAGAGGGCTTTTAACAGTTATAGGAATGATAAGAGGTTTAATTCTGAGTTAAATGAGCTTTTGAAGAATTTTGTCGGAAGACCAACTCCATTGACATTTTCAGAGAGACTTTCTAAAAAGCTGGGATGTAAGATTTATCTTAAGAGAGAGGATTTGGCTCATACAGGTGCGCATAAGATAAATAATGCTCTCGGGCAGGCGTTACTTGCAAAGTATATGGGCAAGACAAGATTGATTGCAGAAACAGGAGCTGGACAGCATGGTGTTGCAACTGCAACTGCCGGAGCAAAGCTTGGATTGAAGACAGAGATTTATATGGGCAGTGTTGATATGGAAAGGCAGAAGCCAAATGTTTTCAGGATGAGATTAATGGGAGCAAATGTAATTCCCGTAGAGTCAGGCTCGAAAACACTGAAGGATGCTATTAATGAGGCATTAAGGGATTGGACTGCTAATGTTAAATCAACGCATTATCTTCTTGGAAGTGCATTAGGACCGCATCCTTATCCGACTATGGTGAGAGAATTCCAGATTGTTATTGGAAAGGAGGCAAGGATGCAGATTCTCGAGAGGGAAAATCGCTTGCCGACTGCAATTGTTGCATGTGTTGGCGGCGGAAGTAATTCTATCGGGATTTTTTATGAGTTCCTTGATGATGAAAGTGTAAGGCTGATTGGTGTTGAAGCTGGCGGTCTTGGAATTAAATCTGGAAAGCACGCGGCAAGATTTGCAGACGAGAAATTAGGCAGGAAAGGAATCCTTCATGGAACGCTTACTTATGTTCTTCAGGATAAATACGGGCAGATTTATAATACACATTCTGTTTCTGCCGGGCTGGATTATAGTGCTGTCGGCCCTGAACATTCTTATTTTCGCGACTTGAAAAGAACAGAGTATAGTTATGTTACTGACAAGGAAGCCCTTGATGCCTTTAAGCTGATTTCCGAGGAGGAAGGCATAATTCCTGCTTTGGAAAGTGCTCATGCTGTTGCTTATGCTGTAAAGCTTTCCAAGGAGATGAAGAAGGATGATATTATCTTGATTAACATTTCCGGACGGGGAGATAAGGATTTGGATACCGTTCTTAGTGAGATGAAGAAAAATGGATAGGTATAAAGAAACATTTTCAAAACTGAAATCAAATAATGAAAAAGCTCTTGTAATCTTTACAGTCTTGGGAGATCCTGATTTTAAGACGAGCATTGACATAATTAAGAGCATAATCAAAGGAGGAGCAGATATTCTTGAATTAGGATTTCCTTTTTCCGACCCAATTGCCGATGGTGCAGTTATCCAAGCGGCTGATGTCAGATCATTAAATTCTGGGATTAATTCTGATAAATGTTTGGAGATGATTAAGGATATAAGGAGATTTTCTGATGTTCCGATTGGCTTGCTGATTTATTATAATCTTGTTTATCAGAGAGGGATTGAGAATTTTTACAGGGATGCAAAACAGGCTGGTGTTGATTCTGTTTTGATTGCAGATATGCCTGTTGAGGAATCTGAAAACTGCGTCAAGGCAGCAAAAAAGCATGGAATAAATCAGGTTTTTATTGTAAGCCCTCTTACAAATGAAGACAGGCTTGAGAAAATTTCCGAGAATGCATCTGGATTTTTATACCTTGTTTCCCGTCTTGGTGTAACTGGTTCTCGGGATGATATTCAAAAAGGAACGCTTGATTTGATTAAGCGCGTTAGACCAAAAACAAGCCTTCCTTTATGTGTCGGATTTGGGATTTCAAAGCCAGAGCATGTGAAAAAGGTTTGCAATGCAGGAGCAGATGGTGCAATTGTTGGAAGCTCTGTGATTAAGATTATCGAGGATAATTTGTCTGATAAGAAAAAGATGCTGAAAAAAATTGAGGATTATGTTAAGGAGATGAAGGTTGGGACGAGAACTAAAGAAATTTCTAAACTCTTTGGTTCATTAAAAACAAAAAAGTCCACCAAGGAATTAATGAAAGAAATCAGAGAAGGTTATGATAATTAATTATACAAGAAAATGCCAACACACCACAAACTAATAATCGGAAATTGTATGGATATGAATGAAATACCAGATGGCGGTGTTCATCTTGCTGTAACATCTCCGCCATATTTTAATGCACCATTTGACTATAAAGATTTATTCAAAAATTACGAGCAATATTTAGATGTTTTAAAAAGCATGGCTAAAGAATCTTTCAGGGTTCTTTCCGACGGGAGAATCTTTGTTTTGAATATTGATGATATGCTAATTAATGGAGATAAATTTCCAATCACTGCAGATGCAACTAAAATATTTCAGGAAGCTGGATTTAGATATAGAGATAGAATAATTTGGAAAAAGCCAGAAGGATATATAAGAATAAGCAGAAGAAGCGGCGTAATTCTACAAAATCCTTATCCTATGTATTTTTATCCTGATAATCTTCTTGAGAGCATTATTATTTTTCAAAAAGGAAAATTTGATTACAAATCTATTTCAAAAGAGATTAGAGAAAAATCAAAAGTAGATACAAAAGAAATTCAAAGCAATAAATGGTATATGACTTTATGGGACATGAATAATGTAATGCCAAATCAAGTTTTGGAAAAAGATATTGCAGCATTTCCCGACGAGTTGCCATATAGAGCAATAAAATTATTTTCTTATGTTGATGAAACTGTTTTAGACCCATTTGCTGGCTCTGGGACAACAATGAAAATATCCAGACAATTAGGAAGAAATAGTCTCGGAATTGAAATCAAAAAATCTTTAATACCGATAATAAAAGAAAAAGTTGGTTTTAATGGGCAAGAAACATTAACAAAAAATAATGATACTTTTGAGTTGATTGAAAGAGAAAAAGGATGGATAAAATGAACAATATCTCAGCTAAAATTAAAGGAATAAAATATACTCCTTTTGTGTGCAGAGAACTAAGCATTTTCAATTTGGCAGATTTAGATAAGGCATTATCAAATAATGCAACATTCATCTTAAAGATTGACGATAAAAACCAGATTGCTATAAGCTGGTGGGTTTCTGCAAAAAGAACAAGGTCTTATCCTTATGCAAGAGTTTACGATTCCTTATTTTTTGCAGGAAGAAAAGTAACTATAATTCCTATTTTTAAAGACGAAGGAATCGCTGGAGATAGAGATTTTTTACAATGGGATACAATTTCTCTAATGGGTCTGCTAGGTGTCTATGTGATAATTGCTTATTATAATGATGCAGAGCAAAGCTCAAGATATGACAAAAAAATAACAGAGCAAAGGTTTGATATTGATTATCTTAAAGGTCAAATAACAAAACTTCTTTCTTATCAATCAGATGCTTTGCATTGGAATTTATCACAAATAGATAATATTGCTGAAATAGGAAAGAAGGCATTAGATTCTTATGCAAAAATCTCTCAGAAATTAGGAATTGATATGCATTCAAAAGAGTCAGCAGAGAAAAGAATAAGCGAATTAAAAAAAGGAAAAGATGCTTTTATGAAACTTTCCAGAAATCTTGCTGAAATGGCACAGAAAAGGGAAAGTGTTACAGTCCAACCAAAAGAGCATTTAGATGGGCTAAAAGGAACAATCACAATAACAAATTATCTCGGTGGAAATTATTATTTTACTTCTGACGAGGTTGAACTACACGACAAAAGTATTCATTTGATTGATGCAAAGCACACAAAAGAAGATAAATTACCTTCTTTGCTTGATATTAAAGATGGGTTGCTTAAAATGATTCTATTTACAAATTTGGAAGATGTTAAAATTACTGATGAGGAATATATCCCAATTCCAATATTGAAACTTACAACAACAGATACATTCAAACTTGCAGGGATAAGTAAATTGCAAAAAGAAATGCTGGAAGTTTTAAAGAAAGAAGCAAAGATAAATAATTTTAAACTCAAACTAAATAATGAATTTTTGAGTTGATTATACGAATAACATGACCAAACCCCTAGACCCATACAGCTCATCATTGCCTGAGAGTTATGAGAGAATCATTAATGATTTTGGATTAGAACAATTTGAAGCAGATAAATTTCCATCTCCAAACAGATTAATGAGACGAGGAATTGTGTTTGCAGGAAGAGACCTAAACATTATTTCAAATGTAATCCGAGAGAAGAAAAAGTTTTATGTGCTTTCAGGAATAATGCCGACAGCAGAAAAAATTCATTTCGGCACAAAACAAGTGATTGAAAACATAAAATATTTTCAGGAGCATGGAGCTAAAACATATATTCTCGTCGCTGATTTGGAAGCAAATGCCGCAAGAGGAATTGATTTAGAAACAGCAAGAGATTATGCAATGAATTTCCAGATTCCTGCATATATTGCCTTAGGTCTGGATGCAAAAAAAACAACATTTTATTTCCAGTCTGAAAACCGTGAAGTTATGCATCTTGCATATAACTTCTCGAGGAAGATTACATTAAATGAATTCAAGGCAATTTATGGTAATGCTGATCCAGGAAGGATTATTTCTGCAGTAACACAAGCAGGCGATATTCTATATCCTCAGCTTGAGGAAAGAATGCCTGGGATTATCCCAGTCGGGATTGACCAGGATCCGCATATAAGACTAACAAGGGATATTGTATCAAGAACAAAAGACATGAAATTCTTTTCTCCAAGCTCGATATATCATAAATTCACTCCTGCTCTCGACGGAAGCATGAAGATGTCAAAGTAAATCAAGAGAGCATTAACAGGAGGCAGGGATACTTTAGAAGAGCATAGAAGATTAGGTGCAGATATAGAGAAGGACATGGTTTTTGAACTTCTCAAGATTCACCTAATTGAAGACGACAAAGAGCTCGACAAAATATATCACGACTACAAATCAGGGAAAATGCTTTCAGGAGAATTGAAGCAGATAGCATGCGAAAAAATGACTGAGTTTATGGAGGATTTTTCCAAGAAGATTGAATCTGCAAGAAAGCTCGTCGAGAATGATAAGATAAACTTTGTCAGGTTTACCCAGTAAAAACCCGGATTATGTTAACGAAAAACTGAAACCCATCAAACCCCGGGATTGGGATTATGTTGAATATAAACAAGAAGAGGTTTACTTTCTGCCCGAATATGAATATTGCCATGAGCTTCTTTTTTACCATGTTGAATTTGATTGCTAACGTTAGAACAGCCCAGATTAATAGGTTTGTCAATGGACCTGCTATTGCAATCAGGGCAGACTGTAAATCTGTTGCTGAGCCAAAGATTGAAACATAAGCAGGGACAAAGAAGATAAAGCCAAAGTTTACTGCCCTCAGGATTATTCCAAGGATTAGGAAAGTGTATGATGCATGGAATGTTGCACTTAAGCCAAAGAGCATAGCAACAACCTTATGTGATATTTCATGGAGAATAATTCCTGGAGCAACTATTGCTGCCGAGTATAATATCTCATTCCAATGAAACTTTTTCTGGTATGCAACCAATGGGTCATAGTCATCATTAACAGGCATTTGAAACCTGCCTGAAAAGATATACCCTATTGCAAATGACATGATTATTACGTCGAGTATCTCAAATGGTGTGATTAATGCCATTGGATTTGCTGCTGAACCATTATATTTAAAAGTTTGTGAAAGAAACATTTATTTATAGATAGATATTTCTGAGACAGGTAGAAGATATAATAACAGATTGGTGAATCATTTGATAAAAGTCGGCGTTATCGGAGCAGGAGATTGGGGAAAGAATCATATTCGGACATATTCTGAGATTGATTGCGAGCTTATTGGAATTGCAGATTTTGATGCTAAAAAAAAGTCTCTTGCTGATAGCTATAAGATAAAGTTCTTCGATGATTACAAGAAGCTTCTTCCTCTTGTTGACGCTGTCTCTGTTGTTGTTCCGACAGACAAGCATTATGAGGTTGTAAAGGAATGTCTTATGCGAGGAAAGCATGTTCTCGTAGAAAAGCCAATAACTCCGGAATATAACTCTGCAAAAGAGCTTGTAAATCTTGCAAATGAAAAGAATCTGGTTTTAGGAGTTGGATATTTATTCAGGTTTAATCCTGCTGTCAATTCAATCAAAGAGCAGATAAAGTCTATCGGAGAAATTCAGTATATTACTGCAAGATTCATACATTCAAACAAGCCGCCCCGACGGGATTCAGGCGTTATTTTTAATTTTGGGATTCATCTTGTGGACATTCTTAATTATATTCTGGAAGAAAAGCCAAAAAAGGTATTTTGCAAGAAGGCACATTTTCTCTCGGAAAAGAATGAGGATGTTGCATTCATGAATCTTGATTATGGAAAGTTTATTGCAAACCTCGAGATGAGCTGGTTTCATCCTGAGAAAGCAAGAGATATTTGGATTATAGGCTCTAAGAAAAAGATTTATGCAGACCTTTTCGAGCAGATAGTCAGGATTTTTCCGATAGAGATATCTTATGATAAAACAATTGCACTGCCTGAGATAAAGCTTGATATAAATAAGAATGAGCCGCTGAAAGAAGAGATAATATCTTTTCTTAAAGTAATTACCAACAAAAATTCCAGCGGCAAGTTTGATGTTGCCGAGGAGCTTTTGACTACAAAGATTTGCGAATATGCTTTTCTATCTGCAAAATCAGGAAAGGAGATGAGCTTATGAATCATGGAAATTCAGTTATATGTGAGGGAGTAGTGATTGGAGAGGATTCAAGTGTCGGTGAGTTTTGCATTATTGGAAACCAGAAATCAGGCAGCGGCATTTTACCGACGAGAATTGGGAAAAATTCTGTTGTGAGAAGCCATACTGTAATTTATTCTGGGAATGTTATCGGCGATAATTTCCAGACAGGCCATCATGTTAATATTCGGGAAGAGAATAAGATTGGGAATAATGTGAGCATTGGCACAAAGAGCATTGTTGAGCATCATATTGTTATCGAGGATAATGTTCGGATTCATTCTAATGTGTTTGTTCCTGAGTTTTCTGTCCTGAAAAAAGGATGCTGGTTAGGCCCTTGTGTTGTTCTGACTAATGCTCCTTTTCCTCTCGGGAATGATATTAAGAACAGGCTGAAAGGTGTTGTTATCGAGGAGAATGCTAAGATAGGAGCAAATTCAACAATTCTTCCAGGTGTGAGAATAGGCAGGAATTCAGTTATTGGTGCAGGAAGTGTTGTTACAAAGGATGTTCCTCCTGAGAGTGTTGCTGTCGGAAATCCTGCTAAGGTTATCAAGAATGTTTCTGAGCTGACATATAAGGAGGATGGTGTGAGGGCGTATTGAGATGGATGTAAATAATGAATTGAAAGAAACTAAGAATATCATGAATGTCCCTTTGGCAGACCTGAAGAGGCAATACCTCTCTATAAAGGATGAGATAGATTCAGCAATCAAGAATGTTATTGACAATACTACTTTTATCAATGGACCAGATGTCAGGGATTTTGAGAAGGAATTTGCTGCTTATTGCGGAAGGAAGTTTTCCGTCGGTGTTTCTTCAGGCACAGAGGCATTAAGGCTTGCTTTGATTGCTTCTGGGATTAGAGCAGGGGATGAGGTAATTCTTCCTGTGAATACATTTATTGCAACATCAGAGGCAGTAAGCACAATCGGTGCAAAGCCTGTTTTTGTTGATGTAAATGAGAAGACATTTAATATTGATACCGAGAAGATTAAGACAGCAATTACAGAGAAGACAAAGGCAATTCTTCCTGTGCATTTATACGGGCAATGCGCTGATATGGACGAGATTCTTGATATTGCTGCTGAGAATCATCTTGTTGTAATTGAGGATTGCGCGCAAGCTCATGGCTCTGAGTATAAGCATAAGAAAACTCCGATTGATTCTATTGGATGTTTTAGTTTTTTCCCTGGGAAGAATTTAGGTGCTTTTGGTGATGCAGGAGGCATTGTAACAGACGAGAAGGATATTGCTGAGAAAATTTTATTGCTAAGGGATCATGGAAGGGCTCACGGCGAGAAGTATAAGCATTCTCATATTGGTTATAATGCAAGACTTGATACAATTCAGGCGGCAATACTCAGGGTAAAGCTAAGGCATCTTGATGAATGGAATTCTGCGAGAAGGCATGTTGCAGAGGTTTATCGAGAATCCTTAAGCGGTTTGGATGTTCCTATTGAGGCAGATTATGGAAAGCATACATATCATCAGTTTGTTGTCAGGACAAAAGCCAGAGATAAGCTTCAGGTATACTTGAAATCCAATGGAATATCGACTGGAATTCATTATCCTATTCCGCTTCATCAGCAGCCGGCTTATGCTGAGGAGTTTTCTGGGCAGAGTTTTCCTATTGCTGAGATGCTAGCCAAAGAAATTATTTCACTGCCGATTTTTCCTGAGCTGAGCTTGGAACAGCTGAATTATATTATCGAGAAAGTAAATTCTTTTGAATGAGGCTGTGAGAAAAATAGAATGCAAAAGGGAATATTGATTGTAAGCAGGGATAATTTCTATCTCCATGACATCCTGAAAATTGAAGGAATCTCGTCTGATTGCTCTGAGAGGCTTGATGATTCTATTGATGATTATGATTTGATTATAATCAGCAATGTTAAGTTTACCGAGAATAATATAGTTTATTTTAAGAGAGCATGCAAGCGCAGGAAAAAGTTTATTGTAATAAACCCTGACGAGAAAATAAGAAAGGTTCTGGATATTGGGAATGCAAAGAAGGATGATTTCGTTATCTGGAAAAAATTTAATTCTACTAAACTTGCAGTTTTAAATTTTGATTTCCTAAAAAGAACCTATATGTTTAATGAGGGTAAGGATGCTACTCCTGATAAGAATGGTGTGTTCAGGGCAAGCAGTACAACAGTTGTGAAAGGCAATGAAAAATTAATTCCGCAGGCAGATATTCTCAGGAGAAAGCTCGTCGAGGTTATTGAGGAATGCCTTGATTACCCTCTGCCGAGAATTTGGTATCTGCCGAATAAAAAATTAGCTGGCGTGATTTTCAGCCATGATTCTGACGAGGTTTCTGACAGCGAGCTTTACAGGATTAATGAATTGAATAAAAAAAACAGTGTTAATGCAACAACTTTCATGCTGATTAAAACAGGAAGCAGGGAATGCTGGCAGAGCTATTCCAGAGATAAGCATGATTTACAATTGCATCAGGCTTATTTTTACCTGCCTAATTCACCTGAGAGATTAAGAGGGTTGTCTGCAAGATTAAGCTCGAATTTTTTTTCTATGAAGTTCCAGAAACAAACTTTGAATATTGAGAAGAAAATTCTCGAGGAGCTTTCAGGAAAGAAGATTGTTGGAATCAGGAATCATGGATTGTTCTGGCACAATAAGGATGATATTCCTGTTTGGATGCACAAATCAGGAATAAAATTTGACAGCACTCTCGGAGCTGTATATGATTATGGCTATCTGCATGGGACAGGGATGCCATTTTTCCTGAGAATGCCGAAAGATTTTAAGAGGCTTGATGTTCTTGAGTTTCCTTTGCATATCATGGATTATGTTTATTTGCAGCACGGCGAGAAAACCATCCAGCTAACGCATAAATTCCTTGACAATGCGATTAAATATAACTCAATTATAACATTTGATTTTCACCATAAGTTTTTGCGAGGGAAGATTCTGGATTATTATCTTGATACTATTAATTATGCAAAGAAGAAAGGGCTTTTGATTGAGTCCATGTCTTATTTCAATGATTTCTGGCGGAAAAGATATAATACAGATATAATGGGGATAAGATTTGAAAAAAATAGGCTGAGTTATAACTGCTCGTCTGAAAAGTTGGCAGAGATAGACGGGCTTTCTCATATTGTTCCTATGAAATTCAGGAATAAAAAACTGAAACGTATTTTGTGTGAGGGAAAGCAGATTAAGTTCGAGAAGATTGGTGCGAACTCTGCTTATGCTGTATTTGAATCTTCAGGGAATGGAAAAGTGATTGGTGTGGGATATGGATGATTGGGGCTATATTCTGGACTGCAACCATAAATGAAGGTTATATTCTGTCAGTCAGATTTATATACAATAAGTGAATACTACTATTCAAAAAATGACTAATACTATTCAAAATACAAAAATTGACGAATTATCTCTGGATGTAATAGATTTGGTTTCAAAGTATCCTTTTGAATCATTTACAATAGATAAGATTAAAGAATTAATCTCAAAAAATACGAAAACAAATTATGCCACTATATATCGCAAAGTTGATTCTTTAGTGAATCAAGGTATTTTAAGCAAATCAAAATATGGAATGGCTAGTAAAATAAATATAAATTTAGGGAATGAACAAACTCTGTCGTTATTAGCGTTTGTAGAAGCAAAAAAGCTTGAAAAATTCTTAAATAAACTTAAAGGTAATTTGTCAATTAGTATGAATGAAATAATAAAAGATACTACCCCAGAAAATAAATGTATTATTGTTTTTGGTAGCTATGCAAAAGGAAATCAAACTAAAGAGAGTGATTTAGATATTTTTGAAATCTATGAACCTTCTATATATGTCCAACCGCAGAACTTTGATTACTATATTGATGGGTTAAAAAAATCAATAAGAGGAATGCTTAAAACAAGCGAATTAAGAGGAGGTCCAAAAATAAATCCCATTATAGTCAGCAGTAGTGAACATAAAGAGATGATTTTAAACAAAGAAGTTAATGTTGCAAAAGAAGTTTTATTAAACCACATAATACTAAAAGGATTTAGTGAATATTGGAGAGAAATCGCAATTTGTAAATAATATGTTATCCAAAGCTGAATTAAACGAAAGGTATGAAGAGTGTCTGCGAGAATTTACAATAAGAAGAGATGTCAATGAAAAGAGATTTTCAGATGGGTACTTGTAGGGTGCAACAATCTTTGTCCTAATTCGTTGCACGAATCTCTGTCCGCTTTT
>CAZXRI010000002.1:0-24208 GCA_964642765.1 uncultured Methanosarcinales archaeon
ATGTTATGAATTTAGGGTCATTTAAGCTGTTCTCATTATTCACTTTATGATACGCTTTAATTGACACATCAGATAACATAGTTAAAGTATCATGAGAAACAACAATATCTAATTCCTTCAAAGATGCACACGCCACAATCAAAAAATCATTACGAACATCCTTAAAAGAAAGATTTCCGCCATATCCTCTGTAAGCATTATAATATTCTTCTGCAATGGTTTCTGTAACTTTACCTATTTTGATATTATGATTCTCCTTATAGATAAATTTGTCATATATTTGTAACAGTAATATTTTTGCTGACCTATTGCCAAGCCTTATCCTTGTAGGCGTATCTCTTAATTCATCCCTGATAATAGGATTTCCATAGATTATTAATTCTTTCTTAGAGAACTGTTCCTCTATTTTTTTTAAGGAGTTTATCTCTAAGATTAATTCTCCATATACACTTGTATCAAACATTACTCGTTTCATTTAACCACCACAAAACTATCCATAACCATAATTATCAAAAGCATCATCAAAATCCATTCAGTTGTCTCCTTATCCATCCTAATCATTCTCCACCTGCGAAATGTTTAAATAGTTTTCATTAAATATAATATATTTATTAAATACACAAGAGGGAAAAATGTCAAAAAATGTAAATGTAACATTATCTGTACCAACAGAGCTAAAAAAAGGAATGGACTCCCTGCCAGAAATAAATTGGTCTGAGGTAATGAGGCAGGTATTATCCGAGAAAGTACAAAGACTTGCATTATTGCGGAAGATAGACGAATCAACAGCTGGCTCAAAACTCGATGAGAAAGATATCGAAATAATCTCAGAGAAAATTAAAGAAGGAATAGCAAAAAGGCACGGGCTGAAATAGATGAGATTAGTCATAGATGCAAATCCTCTCATTGCAGGATTCTTGAGGGATTCAACTTCACGAAAAATAATCTTCTCAAATGAGATTATCCTTTTTTCCCCAGACTGGTTAAGAGATGAATTTGATAGAAATGAAACTGAACTAATGAAAAGATTTCCTACCCCTGAAAAATTTTCAGAAACTAAATCCGCATTATTTAGATTTGTAAATATTATTCCGTCTACAGAATATTCCTCATGTCTTAAAGAAGCATTATCTCTTGTAAAACATGATAAAGATGCTCCGTATTTTGCTCTTGCGTTATATCTTGGAATCCCTATCTGGTCAGAGGAGAAATCATTTAAGTTACAGTCTAAAGTAATGATATACTCTACATCTGAATTGATAAGATTGCTTTCATTGTGATTTATTATTTTATTATCCATCCTCATCATCCACCTTCAAAACATTTAAATATAAAGCTTGCCTTATTGCAAATATGACACAAAATAAATCTGAAAACTTTGATAAACTCTGGGAAAGGATTGAATCCATAAGGAAAGACCCAGAATCCATGAAAGCATTAGACGAATTAATCAAGATTCACACCTCTTAACAATTTTTTAAATTTTTCAAATCTAATAAACTCAGGCATTTTATAACGATAAAGCCCATTTACAGATTTATATGAATTAATTGAAATCTCAGAAAGCATGGTTTTTCTGTCTTCACTAACCACTAAATCAAGATTATTTACAGATGCACATGCCACAATCAAAAAATCATTCAGAATCTCATTTCTTGGAATCTTACCGCCCAAAGCCCTAAATGCAATGGAGTATTTATCAGCAAGAAATTCAATATCAACATTCAGCATGTAATGATGCTTTCCTACTAATAAATCATATAGTGATAATAGTGTTATTCTTAGATTTTGAATATTCTCCCCTGAATAGTTTAGCTTATACTTAGGAATATCCCGCAGTTCTCTCCTTATGATATCATTACCGTAAATAATTAAATCTCCTGCAACAATTGACTTTTTTAAGCTATCCCTGTCTATCTCTTTCAAAACAAATTCATAAATATTTGTATCTAAAATTACTCTTTTCATATTACTCCACTATCTCCATCCTAATCATCATCCACCTGCGAAATGTTTAAATATAAATGTTGCCTCATTTTTGAATCACCGCATAAATATTCTTAAAAAACTTTTCAGCATTCCTTACAGATTCTTCTGACGGTTTTACATTTGCCTGAGGCAATCTATGATAAGTAAACTCTCCCCGCTTTTTCTTCTCCTGAGAGAATATCGCAAGCAACTCATCAGCCTTTACAATCAAAGACTTATAAATATTAAGAAGCTCATAATCCAGAATCCCAGTCTTTACAAGCCTTGCCTCAAACTCGTCTAATGTTTTCCTATGTTCATCAGGCGGATAAGTCTCAACTCCATGTTTAAGCAGAATAGACTTTGCACAATAAAAAATGCAATAATATGCATGAGAAATAACATGGGAATAAAATGTCATTTCCTTTGGAATAAAAAGTTCCAGTTTAATTCTCTCCTCAGAAGATAGCATAAAACTTGCCTTAGCAAAAGTAATCTCATTCTCTGCCCTCTCAATATAAAGCTTAACCTTTGAATCCATGATAAACAGCCTCCTTTAAGACATTAAAATAAATCATATGATTAAAAGCCACGACGGAATTCCTGAATATCTGTTTTCCAAGATTTTCCTCTTTTGCAATCAACATCTCCTCGAACTCAGCAAGTGAAATATAATGGATATGCAAATCAGTCAATGATTTTAATTTTGCATTTTCAACAAGAGGCAGGAGTCTCTTTTTATCTGAATCTGTTCCGATCAAAAAGCAAATATCAATGTCAGAATCTGCTCTTTGCTTTCCTGATGCAAAAGAGCCAAAAAGTATTAAGCAATAATTCTGGCAAAAGTTTAGCTTGTTTATTATTGCTTTGTCTATCTTTAAATTGTTATATCTAACAACATCTACATAAGATAAGTAATTTATTGTATCTATCTCATCAAGATTGAGCTTATAAAAATTTACTCCGCCAATTGTTTTTTTGAGGATGATTTTTTTCTCATTTAGTACTTCCAAAAATCTAAACAACCATGCCCTTGACAAACCCCTGATTGATTTAGTTAGATAAGAAAGTGTAAACTCCTCGAGAATATTTCTTCTTAAAACTTCCATAATCCTTATATGTGTTTTTGTTAGTATCATTTTTGATATTGAATAGTATTTATCTTGATATTCTTTGGTTTTAGTAATTCACCATCCTCATCATCCACCTTCAAAACATTTAAATATAAAGCTTGCTTAAATGGTAATTATGCCTCAAAAAACAAAAGACATAAACGACATAAACCCTGCAGATTATAATGACCCTGTTGAGTTAGCCAGAGATATAAAAAAATTAATGCACACAGATTTTCTGGAGCAATATTCAAGCCTCAAAAAATCCATGAAAGCTAAATCTCATTAGGCGACATTATTCTTATCTCGGATAGTCCATTCCTCTTAAGCACCTCGTTAATTTTTTTCTCCATATTCTTCAAGTGTTTCCTGTTATATGAAATAACATAATCCAAATCCTGAATGCTAGCAATTAAAATTATTAGTATGTCTTCCTCTTTTATTCCTTGTGATTTAAATTCTTCTTCTATCTCATCAAAAGAGATTTTCTTAATATTCAGTCCTGCAATAATCTCAATCTTATCAATAAATTTCGTTGTTGCGTCCTTATAAAAATCCAAAATTTTATCTCTTAATTCCCTGAATTTCCATTTTCGCAGCAATATCTCAAAATTGGATGGAGTAATAATTTCAAATTCTCCCTTATTTGCTCTCTCTATAAATGATAGGCAATATTCTTTGCGCAAATCATTAGATGGAAAATAGGCAACTGTAATTACATCTAAATCAACCATGATTCTTTTTTTGTTATCTTTAATTTGCATCATCCACCTGCGAAATGTTTAAATCTCATTCACTTCAACCTTTTAATTATCTCTTTCTCATCTGGCAATTTAACCTTATAATCAGACACAAAAATCTCTTTCCTCAAATCACCAAGAGCATAACGGACAGTTTCCTCATCTTTTGATTTACATATAATTAAACCTATTGGCAACTTCTGTCCCTTTAGCCATCTATTTTCTTTGTACCAATTCAAGTAAGAATACATCTGGCTTACATGAGAATGCTTAAAGGATTCAATCTTGACCTCAACCAGAACATAACACATTAATCCAGCATGAAACAACTCCAAATCAACCTTATCATAATCCCCAGAAATTAACACAGGAACCTCTCTTCTACCGACAAAAAAATCCTGTCCTAACTCTCTTATGAAATCTTCAAACTTATTCAACAATTCATCTTTCAAATCCTTTTCCTTGAAATTATTTCTCAACTCCAAAAAATCAAAATTATAAGTGCTTTTGAACACATCCTGAGGCATTAATTGTGTCGCAATTGGCGACAATTTTATTATTTCCCCTTTCTTAAATTTCTTTGCTGCATTATTTCTTATTTGTTCTCTAAGCTGGTTCCTTCCAAAACTATTCTTAATGGAGAGCATCTCATAAATTTTTCTCTCTTCATTGCTCTCAACAGCAAGCAACTCGATATAATGCGACCAGCTTAATTCTGTCGCAACCTGCGACAATATTGGATATGTCTTATAAAATTGCAGCATTCTATATAATAATCTCTCCTCAAACCCTAAATCATTAGACAATTTAACAATTAGCCTATTCCCATAATCAGCCCTTTCTTTAAATCTGAATTCTTCCCTCGCAATTCGCTCGCCTATTTGCCAATAAGTTTGAACCCTTAAATTATCAACTGATTTATATGCCTGTAACTTTGCTTTTTCCAGAAGGAATTTAATCTCATTTAAGACGATATTGTAGTTATCTAATCCTTCCTTTTTAATTATTTCTTCCATCCTCATCATCCACCTGCGAAATCTTCAACCATCATTCTATTATCTCCAGTATTAAGCTGTCTTTCCCTCTTGGAAATCTTCTTGCGTGGTGTTCTTCGTCTGAGTTTAGGTCAAGCTTTTCCATTTTGTCCTCGGTATTTTTTTTGAATAACATTTTACGCTGTGCCTGCATTAGCTGCGGCTCCTGTATCTGCTGCCTGTGCATTACCCTGATTAGATTGCCCCGCACTTCCTGAATTATCAGATGGCTCTTTGTTGAGTATTTCGCAAAAATCAGGCTGTCCGTTTATTGTTGTGGATTTGGCTTTCAAGCTGTCCTTGACATTTACCCATGTATCAACTGTTTGTGCAAGTGTTTCAAGAGTAAGCATTGTGCTGTAAGGAATGCACGAGCCGTGCCATCTTACAGCTTGTGTCCCTAAAGAAGAATCTTTATCACAAACATCCCTAAATCCCTTTCTTCCAAGAACCCATACTGTTGCAAAAGGATTTTCAAATGCGTTTCCAAGAGCCTTAAATGGTTGTATCAGGATATCAGTTAATCCGCCAATTGTTGAGCCTGTAAAATATTTGCATTTATTCAAGCGGAATTCCCTGTCGCAATCTGTTTTTGTTTGCAATCCTGTTGGTATAACATCCCGATAGCAAACAGCTTTCTCGCATTTCATCTGACGGTAATTCTGGATATTGGCAGCCATTCCAGGCAAGCAAGCACATCCAATAGCAAATACCCAATTCTTTTTTGCAAATTCAAGGTTTGATTGCTGAAGTCCGGCTAATACTGTTCCTCGAGTAATTTTAACATCATTTCCATCAGCATCAGTTGTTGTTCCAAGAGATTTTCCAAGAATAGTATTTTCCCCAAGCTGCCCTCCTGCTCCAAGTAAAGTATCCCTATACAAATCACATAGAGGAGCCTTGCCCACACCAACTGTTTTGCCGAGAATCGGAATTTTTCCTTCCTTGCCTTGACATGATACAAATCCGCACATAGTATCAAAATAATTACTGATTTTTTCATAGCTGTTAGATGTTGTTTTAAATGCCTGAGTAAGAGAAGCCTCTCCACTTCCACAAAAGAAACCTGCTGCACCAGCTGAAGCATCATTGCAATCTGCAAAAATAGCTCCGACATAGGAGATTACATTTATTGTCGCTTTATAGCCTGACCTTGTCCTGCATATTCCTTGTGCAAGATTTGCAACCTTGTCAATCCCATTAGCAATCTTATCCAAGCCTCCATTCACATCATCCTTAATATTATCAATCTCATCCTGAAGATTTTCTTCGTCTGTTGATTTATCCCATCTTACAAAAACATTTGCCCTGAGAAGCTGCTGCTCTGGTGTTTTATAGACAACATTTCCGCATTTAACATTATACTGGACAAAGCATGCGTTTGTTGCACCGATAGCAAGAGATTCTTTTCCTGCGATATTTTGTGGAGTAATATGGAATTGTGCAAACCCTGAATATGAATTGCCGTTCTGCGAGAAGAAAATCTCCTTGTTTGGAAATTCATCACATTTCAGGACTGGGTTTACAGCCTCTGCCCCTTCTGAACATTTTCCCAAGTCATTAAGCTGGAAATAAATCGGAACAGTGTAATCAACCTGAGCCATTGAAATAAAAATAGATGAGTCAATCGGTGTAATGTAATCCTCGAGGATAACCATCTCAAAAAGCTGTCCGTCTTTTGGCGAGTCTTTGGTCTGCTTGACAGAAACCTTTTCTTCTTTCTCAACTTTGTTGCCAGCACCATCTATAAATGTGAATTTTATTTTTGCATTATCAATTACTCCTGTCCTGTCAATCTTTGGAGTTTCTGCTGTGCATAGCCAGATGTTTTCCTGCTCATCAAACTCACATGGTATCTCAATTTTATTCCCGCCAATTATCACAGACGAGAAATCAGCATAAGCAGAAAGGATATTTTTCTCTTCAAGAACAGCGCTTATCTGGATAATGTCTCCTGTTTTCAGAACATCTCCTATTCCAGAATCACTTTTCCCGAGGATAGAAATATCGTCTTTAATCTCGGGCTTTGTCTTATCGAGGATAACAGCAAGCGTTACAGCATCCTTTACAGCATTTCCGAGAATATCCTTTGAATCAGTGCCGATGCTTGCCTCATAAGTATCCTCGAGGAGATCTCCTATGTCTGCATTATTCCACTTGCATGTGAATGTTTTATCACCTGTGCATTCGCTTGCTGAGATTGTTTTTGAGCCAATGTGTAAGATAATATCAGAAGGGCTTATTCCAGTTACATCCTCGATTGTTGCTGCCAGATTTACACTTGACGAAACATAAATATTCCCATCTGCCGATGGTGTTCCTGATTGGATGGATTTTATTACTGGACCAGCATCATCCTTTCCAAGTGCAATGTCAATCTGCGAGTTTGCTGCATCAACAGCATTCCCAAATATATCCTTGACAGAGAGGAGAACTTTTTTTGTTCCTTCTGCCTGAGGCATTAAGTCAAATTCCCAAATTAAAGTCAGGATGTTTCCGTTTCTTGAATTTGTCGTCGGAGAAACCAATTTAAGCGAAGGATTCACCTCTGATAAGTCTGCTGTTATGCTCTGCAAATCTATATCTGCTCCGTCTATTGAAACTGAAAATTTAGCAGGAACTAATTTTCCCGGGAGTATATTTGAAATTACCTTATTATTCCTGTCAGTCAGCTTTGCAGTTTCCTTCTTGATTGCCGGAGGAGTTTTGTCAACAGTAAATGTTTTGCATACTTCAGACGAGGATTTTTCAAATTTATCCTTTGCTTTTGCACAAACAGTTATATCTCCTGTTTCTGCATGAGAATAAGAAACTGATTTTCCTGTTATCGCACAACTGCTGTCAGCAAGACATTCTTCATTGCATTCAGCTATCATTTTATTATCAGCAGATTTTCCGAGGAAGAATTGCACAAGCGTTGTGCCAGAGCAGGTATTTTTATCTCCGTTATAACCATAATCAGCAACATCAAAATTAAGATATACATTTCCATTCGGAGATATTTTTTTTCCTTCAAAATCAGTTATGCCACCTATTTCAAATAGCGTAATCTGAGGCGCACGGTTATCAACAGTAAGAGAAACATCTTTTCTGTCAACAACATAACCAGCATCATCAACAAGGAGAATTGAGAATTTAGGAGTCTTTGTCGAGAATCTTTTTTTGCCTGATTCAGGATATTTCAATGTGCATGTCTGCAAGTCTGTTCCAGAAACGCAGGCAAAGAATCCAGATGGGATTGATGCAGAATCGTATAATATAATATTCTTTGTCAAATCAGCATCTGTGTCAAGCTTTGCTGCTATCTCGAATGTAATCTGATCATTGTCGCTGATTAGGTTTTCAAATCCATTTGAGCCAGTAACTTTCACGCTGCCTATCCTTCCTGTTGGGACAGCAGAAACAAATGATATTGACGAGAAAGAAGAAAGCAGCATGATAAATACAAGGAAAACTCCTCTATATTTAGCAGGCATCTTTTTCATCATATATCCTTCAGCTCCCTCTGGATTACTTCTAAATCATAGAGCTTCTGCTCCATCAATTCACGGGCAAGCATGGATTTTTTCTTGCCCAATTTTTTTGAAACTCTCTCAAGAAGGTCATCAATTTCCTTGCTTACTGTTATTCTGATTTGGATGCTCATCAGGAAAACCTCTTTTGGTGTTTTTTATTTATGGCATAAGTATATAAACTTTTCTATGACTTGATTGTTAATTAGATAGACTTAATTAAGACTTTAGATAGCCTATTTAGTGTTAAAGTAAGTTATGGATATAGAGATAAACTAAGTTAGTCATTATTAGTCCTTAGAATATACTAAATTTAGTATTTATTAGGTATATTTTAAGTTAAAATCTTTTTCTGTCCCTTAGATTATTATTGAAAAGGCATTGTTTAGACTATAAAAAGCATATATTAATACTTAATTAGTACTTTAAAAATCTGTAATATATATAGTGGTAGATTTATACATTATTTAGACTAGATTATGCTTTTTGCATTTTATACTCACACACTGAAATAGAATTAGAAATATTTATATATGTATATATACAAACACATATAAACATGACCAAAATAATCTCGCTTTCAGACAAAGCCTATGAAATCCTGAAAAACCAAAAGCAGAAAAAGGAATCATTTACAGATGTAATTCTAAGATTATCACAGGAACAAAAATCCTCTTCGATAATTGAATTTGCAGGCATCCTGAATGAGAGGCAGAAAAAATGATGATGCTGGATACTGACATAATAATAGAATTGCTTAAAGGAAACAAGGAAGCAATTGAAAAAGTTTCCTCGCTGAGCCAGAGCAATATCCAGCTATGCACCTCTGCAATAAACGTCCATGAAATTTTAACATCTACAAGTCCTCCTGACAAAAAAACACTAAACAGCATTCTGGATGCGCTTTCAAGCCTGAAAATATTAGAGCTTGATTTTGATTCAGCAAAAAAATCCTATGAGATATACGCAAGTTTAAAAATAAGCAATGCCAAAAACACAGATGAAAATCATCTAAGGGTTTTGGCAGCATCAATCGCAATCACAAAAGGAATTCCTTTAATTACAAGAAACACAAAAGGATATTCAGGAATTCCAAACCTAAAGATAGAAACTTGGTAGTAAAAAAAGAGGTAAGATGTATCAGAACAACAGAAAATCACAGGTTACAATATTCATTATCCTCGGAGTAATCATATTAATTGCAATTGGGCTGTTCGTATATTATAGGGCTGTCCTTATACCAAAAGAAAAAACAGTTATCGAGGAAATTGCTCCTGTGAAAGACTATATTGACTCGTGCATTTCAATGATAGGAAAAGATGGATTGGACACGCTTGGATTAAACGGAGGATTTATCTATTTCCCTCCTGAGATTGATTCAAAGCCATACAGCTATCTTGCAACATCTCCTATAAAAGAGCTGAAAAATCCTTATTGGTGGTATGATGGAATTAACAACACACCGACGCTGGAATTCATGCGGGAAGAGCTTTCAAAATATGCAAATGATAACATAAAAGAATGCCTTGGAGACTTTGATGCATTAAATGATGATTTTGAGATAAAAGAGATGGGAGAGCTTTCTGCTGTTGCAAAAATAAATGAAAATGATGTTACATTCGACGTGAAATATCCTATTCAGATAATCAGCAGGCAGAACGCAACAAAAACAAGGATGGATAAATTCAAGATAACCCTTCCTGTCAGGTTGAAAAAAATGCACGAGCTTGCAAATGCAATCATGGGCTCGCAATACAGGGAAGCATTCATAGAGAAAAAGGCAATGGACTTGATTGTTCTCGACAATGACATTCCAACAACAGATGTTGAAATAAGCTGCAAGAAAAAGACTTGGAATGTTGAAGAGGTAAGAAATAAACTAAAGAGACTTCTTAGCGTAAACATCCCTTACATAAGAGTCGCAAACACAAACTATGACACAACAATTTTCGTGCCAAATCCCGACGAAAAAGATGAGACTTACAAAAATTCATATTATAATTACCATTACATCTGGTCAGCAACAGATGTGAAATATCCTGAAACTCATGTTGGATTTACCTATGATCCAAAATGGGAAACATCATTCAGGGCTTTTCCAAGCGACGGAAGAACAATGCAATCCAATGGTCAGAAAGGAACAGAAATGTTGTCATCTTTATGCTTGCATATATGGCATTTCACTTATGATGTTGGCTTTCCTGTAAAAGTAACAATATCCGACGAGAAAACATCGGGCCATGATGAGTACACATTTATCTTTGCATTCAAGGCATCAATAAACCACAACAAGCCAGACAGGATAAACCGCTTATCGCAAGGATACACATCTCGGGACATAATCAGGGATGAGGAGTTCTGCTCTGACACAAGCAATGACATAACAATTATTCCAGAAGATTCCGTCGAAAAAATCTCTGTTTCAGATGTGAATGTAACTTTTATCTGCGGCGGATATGAATGTGATTTGGGAACTGTCGAGAGGGATTATAATTCAGGAGGCGAGGCATTCATGACAAAAAAAGTGCCTTACTGTGTTGCAGGCTACATCAAAACAAAAGGAGAGAATTACATTGATGCAGAAATTCCAGTGCAGACAGACAGGGAAAGAAGCTATACTGTTTCATTAACTCCGATAAGGGCTTTCCTGAATTACAAGGTTGTAAAGCATTCATTCAACAGCAACAATATCCAGAGTGCTAATTCAAATAATAATATTCCAGCTGGCACTTATTCCGTCGGAGAAGCAGAGGAGTTTGCCTCAAATGAAAGGGCAACAATCACAGTAAGCAAAAAGGACGAGGACTTTGAGTCTTACGGAGTTTATCCTGACAACATGTTCCCGATAAAAATCCTCGACAAGAAAGATGATGTATATGATGTCTCTGTTTATCTCCTGAGAGATGAGGAAATTGTCGGTGGCTATGTCGGAGAATTAAATGTGCAAGCCAGCGAACTGATAAACTCCGACGAGATAATATTCCATGTTATCGAATTAAATCCGCTTCCAAAAGATGAGACAGAAAAATTCCTGTTCATAGGCGGGCTTCCGACATATTCAAAAAATGCTCCGAGCCCTGAAATAAAATAAGTCAAATGAGCAACATGAAAAAATGTCCAAACAAAACAAGGCAAAAATGATTCCAGCAACAAAAATAATTCATGTAATCCTAATAGTTATCCTCATAGCGAACATAGTTCATGCTATCGACGATATTCGGATTGATATAGAAATCCCTCAGACACACAATTCAGAAAAGCTTGATGTTTCAGGAACAACTGAAAAGTCTGCATCTGTTGTTGTGCTTGTAAATGGGATGAAACAGCAGGAAATTTCACCTGAGAACAATCCAGACGGTAAATTCACACTAAACCTTATCCTTGCAAAAGACAGCACAAACAAAATAAAAATTACAGCAAGCAAAGAAGATAAATCAGCAGAGAAAGAATTTGATGTAACAGTTGATACCAATTCTCCAACTCTTGTTATTGAGCCAATCAAGGATATACTTATTGAGAAAAACCTCGTCGTAAAAGGAAAAGTCAGCAAGGAAGTTACTGTTGATATTTTCCTCGGAAGAGGCAAGCTGGATAATGTCAAGCCTGCAAAAGTTTCAGGATTAAAAGTTGCTGATTCAGAGAATAATTTAATGGACTTTGTTCACATTGAATGGAACAAGAACAGTGAAGATGACATAGACAAGTATATTATATATAGGGAAGATGTTGGAATTCTCGACACAAATCCGTCTGGAACTGTTTTTGTCAGGGACTTGAAAGTTAATTCAGACACAGAATATGTTTATCGCGTTGCTGCTCTTGATGCATCAGGAAATGTTGGAGACAAGTCAGAGCCGCTGAAAATTAAGACTCTTGCAGGAGACAGGAAAAATATTCCAAAGCCAATTGGCCAGAAAGTATCCCAAGAGATTGACAGGGCTGTGAAAAGCGTTAAGACAACCAATACTTTCGAGGAGGAAATTCCTCTTTCTTCAGACGGTGATTATCATATCACAATTATTGCAACAGACAATGCAGGAAACAGGGCAATTTACAAAAAGAATTTTCTCCTTGACACAAAAGGGCCAAAGATAGAATCAATAACTCCGAGAAGCGGCTCATTTATTTATGAATATGCAGCAAACAGCGTCAAGATAGAAGGAGTTACAAGCCCGAATGTTGAAGTTAAGCTTTTCCTTGACAAAAATGCAGTCGAGAAATTACTTTCCACAACATTGACAGAGCAGCAGGCACTTTTGTATGACAAGGATGTTTACCAGAAACTAAAGGAATCCTATTCAACAAAATCCGACGATAAAGGTAGGTTTGTTTTCAACAAGGTAAATCTGCTGAATTATGTAAGCGCAAATTTTGCTCCAACTGAGGTTGATCCAAAGGATTTCAATAGAAACAATGATGATACGCAAGGCATTTCAAGGCAGAATTCTGTTGAGATTGTTATTTTGGCAGCAGATAAATTCGGCAGGTTTGACCAGAAAAGATTACATTACAGATTAGGAACATGCTGGTCAGGAAACCTTACATGGGATGTGCGTGTTCTCAGCGAATTCCAATCACCAACTTTCTTAAGCACAGAAAGGCTTGCTGAAGGAACAGAAACAATTTACTTTTATCTTAATTTCAGCTATCTGGGAGAGTCTTCAGACGCTGGTGCAAGAATCCAAAGCCTGCAGCTCGCAAACGCATGCGATGACTTTGCCAAAGACAATCCGCGATACAACATAAGCTGCTCAATCATGAAAAATAACTGCGTTACAAAATCAAGCTCAAATAAAAGAACATGGTATGTTGCATGCCCTCTTGCTGGTGTTGACGGAATGGACAGATGGCTGAAAGATGACTGGAAAAGCTTTGCAAAGGCTGTTCACAATGAAATGAGTTTCCCATTCAGGATAAGGATTGGATATACAGAAAGAAAGCAATCTCAGGATGCAAACGATAATACAATTGACTCAAGACAAGTCCAGACAACCTGCGACGAGGTTTCGTATGTTGTTGACAGCTCAAAGATTGATCCAAGAAGTGTTCTGCCTGATTTCCTTCTCAGGGATTCAATCAAATGGCTCAACTCCTCGATAAAGGCAATTGACAAGGCACAGGGATATGTAAGGACTGTCCTGAACTTCGTCGGAATAGGATGTGTTGGCTCTATATTATTCAAGTTCGGCACAACTGTTTGGAGAGAAACAACATGCAATCTCGAGGGAGTAAGAGATAGGGCTGATGCAACAATTCCAAAAAACTTGAAATGCCCTCTAACAAAAGAAGATAGAAACAAGCTTACAAATCAGGAGCTTCTTGAAAGATGTCCAAGCTGCTCAGCACAATGGGATTTTGAGTCAAAACTTTATGGTGTTTATCGAGGATTGTGCGACAGGGTTTTCTGCCACACTGCTCCTGCAAAATGGACAGAGAGCAAACCTGACGACGAATTAGTAAAAAAACAGTTTGAGATAAAAACACAATGCGGCGAAAAGGATGAAAGCCTGCAAGGACAGCCATTATTAGAGAGAAGCTGCTCAGCATGGCTCGACGAGGATTTAGACAGAGAAAAAATATCTGCACAAGGAGCAGGAGATACATGCTATCAGGCGCAGATAATCAGGGAAGATGACGCAGCAAAATCAAAATATGGAATGGTTTTCATAAAATCAAGTGAGCAGGCATTCAGGGAATCTGGTGTTTACAAGTTCACAGCAGTTTCAAAAGTTTCAGAGAACCAAAAATCAGCCAAATCCTCAGTCGAGAAATACTATACAGATGACTTGTTTGTCAAGGAATTCAAAGGAAGGTTTATGACAGCGAGAACAGACATGTGCGCTGATGTGTGCAATAAAAGAGGATATACAAATTCCACATGCGGTGATTCTAATGATGCTGTCCAGCTTGAAAATCCGACTGTAGTAAGCAACAGGCAGGAAGCATATACTAAATTATTTGGAAATGGATTTAATTCTGCCGCAAAATACAAAACACTAAGAGTCGGCTATACAGCAGATTGCTTGTTTGGAAATTATGAAAAAGAAAAAAGCGTAATGAGCAAGCCTCCAACAAAAGATTATACAGACGGGCTTTTGAATAAGCAGGCAAATGACCTTCCTCATGAAGACGAATGTATTTGTGTTAATGAGGATAGTGTTGAATTAGGGAAATATTACACTGCAAAGGATGTAAGTAGCTATGAAACTGATCCAACTAAATCAAAACAACTATTTCCTGATACTCAAGACAGCGAATATCCACCATTTGATTACAGGTATTACAAGATTAAATTTAAGGCAAAAAGTCAAGGCACTACAGAGCCAATTACATCAACAGCTAATACTGACAATATTCATGACAGATACAACCCTGCTCGATATCTCGAAGGAAGAGACCAATATGCATGCTTTGGCCAGGATGATTGGGTAAGCAAGGCACTTGGAAGAGGAGATAATACATTAACATTGGATCCGTTCAGAAGCCATACAGCAGCTTTCCAGTGTGGATGTATTTCAGGAATAAACAATCGCCTGAATACAGTTAAAAACTTAATGAGTGCAATGCAGAACTGCCTGATTACAGTCAAGGAAACAGGAACAGCAGATGCAGGAGTATGCAAGGAGCTTTTCACCCAGCATGTCTGCGGCTTGGCATGGCAAGCAATATCATCTTTCACAAACCAATGCAATCCAGAATCATCAGAGGCGAACAGCACATACTCAGAGCCAGGCATAAAAACTATTTTCTCACAGGGGCTTAAGTCTGTTTATACAGCATCTGAAGAAACCCAGAAAGAGATTCAGGAAGAGTATGGCAATGCCCAGCTTACAAACCTTCTTGGATTTGGTGAAGAAGGTATCTCGAGGAAAATATGCCTTGCTGCATTTGGCTATGACTGGAATCTTGACATGGATAATATTATCGGAGCATCATACACAACACCATACTCAACACTTGTGCTGCCTGCAACAAAGTCAAGAGAATTCCTGACCTATGATCCAAAAACATACAGTGCTGTCTATGAATACAGGTCTTCATGGCTCATTAATCCAGGATGTGATATTCGGGATTATGATGTTTACCTAAGCTGCGTTTCACAAAATGAAATGGGCAAGTATGATGGGATTGACTGCACAAAGCAGGATGATGAAACAGGAAACTGCGCATGCTTATCTGCAAATCTCGAGAAGGAACAAACCCTGAAATTTTACGACGGGAAAAGGCTCGCGCAAGGAAGCCTTGAAAATCGGGACAGGCATGAAGTAATCACATCCCAATACAAGTATGACCATCTTAAATTTGTATTAAGGCCTGATGCAAGAATAAGAGGAGCAGCAAATGTTAGGCAGGGACAAGCTGTAAGCAACCTCGCAGCAAAATGTCTTCCAGAAGGACATGAAAACGGTGTATTCTATTATCCGATAAAAGACAAGAGTGCCAGAGACTTAAAAATATGCTATGTTGATTCAAACACAGGAACATTCTCATGCCCTCAGGCTGATTTGTTTTTCGGCCAGAGAGTTACTGCATATTTTGATGATGATGGAATGATGCTTAATGAAATCCCTCTCGGCCAGTATGGCAGGGCAAGAACATCAGCTATTGAAATCCCTGTCGGAAGCGACATAAAGCTAACATCATCTGTCTGGAAAGCGCAAGGAAAGGATGTGTGCCTGCACATTTACTCGCCTGAAAACAAGCAGATAGATTTCATGACAGGAATTAATTATGTCGGAAAATCTGAATATCCAGAGGCATATATTTCACAGGCAACAATCACCAACAACAGGATGGAATTTGTTGACCAGATTGATTATGAAATTATTAACGACATGATTGGTGCAGGAGCAATCTCGCCTAATGCAGACATAAGCACAACAATCACATTCAGGGATTCAAACAATGACGGAGTAATTGACCTTGACTATGGCAGTGAAGATAAGGTTCATTTCACAGACAGCAAATTTATCTCAGGCATAGACGAGGAAAAGGATGGAATATCAATAGCAAAATACAAGGAATCGCAAAAGCATGTTGACCTGACGAATAAATTAGATTTGGGAGGAGAGCCAGGGATAATAATTTACAAGCAAGACTTGAAGAAGAACGAGATGTTTATCCTAATAACATCAGTTACACTTCCAGGAGCACAAACAGGAAACCCTCAAAAATATGTCGAGAAAACATTCAGGTATCTTCCAGAGAACAGGGCTAATCAGGAGGAGAGATTTACCTTGAATCTTGACCTTGTTCATTTAAAGTCAGACGCAGAATTTTTCACAGGGCCGGAAGATTGCAGCAAAGAGGATATTGTTGATTATCAGGACAGCGATAAAGGCTCGAGAAGAACTTACAGCATTGTTGTTAAGAGGGAAGCTGCAAAGCCGATTATAACCAGAGAAAATAAGCTTGCAAAGGCAAAAGAATTCGCTGCTGTCCTTGGCATCGAGCAGAAAAAGATTGACAGCGCAAAAAACATGGATGAGCTTTTGAGCCTTGCTCCAAGTGCTGATGCAGAAACAGCAGAAAGATTAATTGTGTTTTACAATGACATACTTACACTCGACGAAAGCCTTGCAAATGTTCATTTCCTGAAAGCGCTTGCAGAGGAAAAAGCTGCAGAAAAGGATCCCAGTAAAAAAGATGATGCAATTCTATCTTATGAAAAGGCAATGAGAATAGATTCCAAATATTTTATACAGAGTGTATCTTCAGGTCAAAGAATTCCAAATGATGATTTAAAACTCCGAGCAACGTTGAAGATAATTGGATTCGTCAAGCAAAAAGATGTGCCAAGTGATGCTTTCATCAAATCAGTCCAGAGAGGTTTAGGGATAAGCCCTGTTGATGGCATTGTCGGACAGAGAACATCAGGAGAGATTAACAGAATCCTTAATGAGCTTAAGAGAATGAATGTCTTGGGCAATCCAAATAATGTAAATCTCGAGTTAGGAAAGGATTATTATGTTATCCCTTCATACGGTAATGACATAAGCCTCAAGGAGCATTTTGCTGAATTACAGGAGAATATACCAATTATATCTGCTGTGAAAAAAGAGCCTGAAAGATTCTCAATGTTCCTTAATAGTGCAGAGCATAGGATTTTGTTTGACAGGGATAAGAATGATTATTTTATCGAGGGAACTGAAACTTCTGCGAGATTAGGAAATAGTCCTGCTGTTGTGTTTATTGTGCCAAGGGTTGAGATTGCAGATAAAAAGCCTGAAATACCTCCATCCAGAGTCAATTATGTTTATTTCGACGATAAAAATGCAAACGAGCAGAAATATACTGATGCTGTTTATAGGATTTCGCTGGATAACAATCTTGACCCTAAGATAACAAAAGCATTTATACAGAAGGAAACAGGAGGCAAATGGAATGCTGATGCTTTAAGCTATTGTGGAGCTGTTGGCTTGATGCAGATAATGCCATGCACAGGAGCAGGCAGAGAATGCTTTGATAATACAGGAATTGATACAGGAAACTATCTCAGAACATATTGTTTTGGGAATAAGGATGCTTATAATTGTGAGGTTAACAAAAAAAGAGTAGATTCAGGAAATGATCCAATAGCAAATAAGCTGAAAGACCCTGAGTTTAATATTCTATGCGGTGTGCAATATATTAATTTCCTTAAGAAGAATAGTGGCGGAGAGATTTATGACATTGCTTTATTGTATAACAACAATAATAAAGAATATGCAAATGATGTGAAAGCTAATTATGACACTCTCCAGAAAAAGGAAGCTGACAACATACCTGATAATTGAGACTAAATTGTTCAGATAATTATTTAAACTTCAAATTACAATGTCTTTTTAGTGAACCGAAATGGAAGAAAAACTTTTAGGCAGGATAGTAGTTGATCCTAAAGTAATGGTAGGGAAACCTATTATTAAAGGGACAAGAATTCCAGTTGATATGATATTAAGACAGTTAGCACAAGGTACAACAATTGATGAGATGCTGGAAGATTATCCTCAATTGACTAAAGAAGACATTAAGGCTGCTTTAGCATATTGTGCAGATGTTATTGTGGGAGAATCAGTAATTCCTTTAATAGAGAAATAGAATGTTAAAATTTCTGGTTGATGAAAGCACAGGAAACAAGGTAAGCAGGGCATTGAGAGAAAGTGGTTATGACACAAGCTATTGCGGTGAATTCTTGTTAGGGTATCCAGATGAAGAGATTATTAAAAAGGCATTAGGCGGTAAAAGAGTAATTATAACAAATGACAAAGATTTTGGAGAGATAATATTTAGACAGGAAAAATTAAGTTGGGGTGTAATATTTCTTCGTTTAAAAGTTGACACACCTGCCAATAGAATAAAATATGCCTTGGCAACAATAAAACAACTTGATATACAGTTAGAAAAGAATTTTGTAATAGTTTCTGAGAATAAGATAAGAATCCGTAGGATAAAATCATTATAATCTATTTCATTTACTGTAACGGAATAATGCTCAGATAATTATTTAAAGTCTGGTTAGTTTATTATTAATAGTGATAAAAATGGCAAAACAGATGTTATTGAATGTAATAATCAAGGAAGAAGAAAAGGGATATTCTATTCTATGCCCTGAACTGAATGTTGCAAGCCAAGGGGAAACATTTGAAGAAAGCATTGCAAACATAAAAGAAGCTATTGAATTATATATTGAAAGCGCAGAGGAGTTAGGCATATTAGATGATGTTCTTGACCAATTAGGTATTTCAAAAGAAGATTTCAAAAAAGGGAAAATTGCTCCAAGAGTTGTAACTGCAAATGTTCCTATAGAGATAGAAATATAAAGATGAAATTGCCATTAGTTTCCAGCGACGAGATAGTAAAATTACTTCAGAAGGAAGGTTTCTTATTCACAAGGCAAAAGGGTTCTCATGAATAAAATGCAACAAAACATCCTGCTCAAATCCCTGAAATCCTCTTTCTCTGCGATAAAGTCTCATATCCTTCTTTCATTCATCCTGCTTATCCTCGAGATTGGCTTTGTTGTTTCACTCGGTATTGTGATTGTTCCAAGCTCTGTCAACATTATGGTTAATGCACAGGATATCCTGAATTATGCAGAGAGCCTGAATCTCGACGAGAGTTCGCTTGGGAGTAATCTTAAGGAGATGCCAAATGCACTTGGTGATGATCCTTTGTTTATTTACAGGAAATTTAAGGAGATGATAAGCCAGATAATATTCACGCTTATTGTCTCGTCGGCAATTATCCTTGTTTTCAGCACAATCAACTGGAGCCTTACACACCAGCTGTTTGAGAAGTTTGATGCAAAGGAATTTTTCAGGAAGCTTTGGAAATCATTTCTTGCAAATCTTCTTTTCATCGGAATTTCAATCTTGTTTATTATCGTTTTTTTCCAGCAGTTTTATCTTGATTTAGTCGAGAAAGCTGGGTTTTTCATTGGTCTTGCAATATTTGTTCTTGCCTTGATTTTTTATTTCATGATTGTCTGCCTCGGGCTTGTGCATCTGAAACTGTCTGGAATGATAAAGGGCTTGTTTTCAGTAGGGACTAAGAAGGCTTATTATCTTGTTCCTGCTTTTATCCTGAACATTCTGGTAATGTCAGGCTTCTGGCTTTTATCGTATGTTCTTCAGGAGAAGAATTACTTTCTGCTGATGGGAATGATTATCCTGAGTTTTGTCTGGATTGTTCTCTCGAGAGTGTTTTGGATAGGGATGTGCAGGGAACTGCCACAAAATTAAGTTTATAGCAAAAGAATTTTATTGCCTTTATTCTGAACCAGATTCAGCAGAACTTTCAGCAACTTCACCAGAACTCTCTGAATTACCAGATTCTTCCTGAGAAGATTCTCCTGATGAGCCATTATTGTTTTCCGAGGAAACTTTAGCATCCAATGTTTCTGGTTCAGACGAAGATTCTGCATTAGATTCTTTCCCTTTGTTATCATCATGTTTCTCAACGTTATATTTAGTAAGCAATTCAACAGCATATGTCAATTCTACAACCTGCTCGTCTGTAAGATTAAGCTCTGCTGCTTTTATTGAGATTCCCCTTGTCAAATATTTTGCATCCTTACTGTATAAAGAACTTGTCGAGATTCTCGGTTCAAATAAATGCCCGAGCAGAACTCCTGCCAATCCGCCCCATAGTATTGTCGGAAAGCCACCATACAAAGCACCTATTATGGCACCTGCAGCTCCTCCCCAGAATGATTTATCGCCGAATTTATAGTCTATACCTGAAATGCTCATGCCTTTTATTGGAGAGATTGGAGAATTATTTACAGAGTATTCTAAAGAAGCCAGAGGCATAGCTGGATTATAAGTTTTGTTTATCGTCGGATTTGGAATGTATTCCTGAATGAGTGCCATTTTGCAGTGGAATATAATTGTGATATTTAAAGATTTACAATATCCAAAAATATACGTAAATAATTAATAGTAATTACATTTATGTCTTGGAAATGATAACCGTAATCCTCCTCGAGCCACAGAATGCAGGTAATATAGGAGCAGTATGCAGGGCAATGAAAAACTTCGGCTTTTCAAAGCTGGTTTTAGTCAAGCCAAAATGCAAGCCATTATCCCTCGAAGCAAGGAAAAGGGCAAAGCATGCTGTTGAAATACTTCATAAGGCAAGGATAATCAAAAAGTCTGAATTGAGAAGTTTTGATTATCTTATCGGAACAACAGGAGCATTAGGCACTGATTATAATATTCCGAGAAGCCCGATAAGGCCTGAAGAACTCTCACAGATTCTCACCGGAAAAAAGAGAAACATTGGAGAGAATATTGGGATACTTTTTGGCCCGGAAGGAACAGGACTGAGCAATAAGGAAATCCTCAAGTGCGATTTTATCGTTACAATTCCAACATCAAAAAAATACCCTGCAATGAACCTGAGCCATTCAGTTGCAATTGTGCTTTATGAGCTGTTCAAAAAATCAGGAAAGAAAAAAATTGATAGCCACATAAAGCCTGCAACAAGAAAAGAAAAGGAAGTTCTCATGGATTATATCGAGAAGATTCTCGGCAAGATGGAATTCCAGACACCTGAGAAAAAAGACACCCAGAGAAAAATCTGGAAAAGGATTATCGGAAAATCATTCATGACAAAAAGGGAAGCATTTGCATTGATTGGCTTTTTGAAGAAGATTGGAAAGCTATGAATCTTAGATATTAATTCAAGCCAGAAGAAATAGCCATGCCAAAAATCAAGATAAAGAGAACTACAAGAATTATAATCAGAACCGTTAAAATAGCCGTCGGAATCACAAACGCAGCTACAAAGGCACGTCCCTTGGAAATCTTATGGACTAATGAAAGAGCATAACAATACAGATACCAGCAATAGATTAAAACACCAACTGTAATAAGAGTCAGGATTCCAAAAACAGAGAAGTATAAAATAATAGACGATAATGCTCCTGTCTTTATGTCAGGGACAGCCAGTTTCATGAAAAAGAATATTATTATGTATATAATTGAAAAAAGAAATGAAGTAATAAATGAATATATATTGGAATTAAACGTATCAACAAACCTGCCTTTTGCGCCGAAAAGCTTCAGGAATAAATGATGGATTCCGATTGTGATGAATATTCCTCCAAGAGAATAAACAACCATGAACAATGTCATGCCAATTACCCATGCCAATACAGTTGACTGCTCACTGAATTTCTGAGAATAATCCAGATAAAGATACGGAATGTATATGATTGTCGTTATTGCCGAGAGAATCAGGTAAAGGATATATGCCTCTGTCAGGCTTTTCCTGTTTACAAGAGTTGCAAGGTATTTCTTTGGCTCTGTTAATGATGATTTAACGCTTCCAATTATGTCCATATTTGGCATTTAATCTAAATCCCTATTTAAACCTATCCTGAGAAAACGCCCTTAATGTTTTCTGCCCCATCTCAGCAGAATATGAAAAAGGATTAATGCTCATGCCTTCTTTTGCTGCAATAACCTGTGATGATGTTTTCTTCTGAATATCCCTTGTTACAGAGATAATATCATGCTGAAGCAATTCCCTGCTGAAATGCTGGATAATTGTCAGCTTTGGACTTACCTCTGTTATTATCCTTACTGCATCATCAACAGAAAGGTTGTCTGATTTATCGTCGGAGAATCTAATCGGCACATTCAGGACAAGGATGTTTGAATTCTTATATTCATCAGCAAGTGCCTTGAAATATTTAGTGTCTGAGCTGTATGAGAGTGTAAAATAAGGCGTGATAAACTTGAATCCGATTGCATTCCTGTCAGCATGTTTTGTTCTCAGCGCAATTATATCTATCTCTCCAAGGACATGCTTCTGCCCTGCACTTAATATTATCTGTTTATCGAGAAGGCTTTTATGGAAATCTGTAATGTAAGGCATATAATTGCTGTCTCCAGATACAAGAGTCTTGTTGGAAATCAATATTCCTCTCTTCTCCTTTCCGTCGGTAATTGCAGAAATCAGTGCATTTATATCATTGCAATGATTCAGGTGAGAATGAGACACAAGAATTGCAGTAAGCTGTTTTGGCTCGACATTATAATCATTCAGCCTTGTCAATGCTCCATGTCCGGGGTCAATATGGAAGATATTACCATTTAATGTGAGAAGGAATCCTGAAGACGTCCTGATTTCTCCTTTATTCGAGAATGTTCCTTTTCCAGTTCCGAGGAATGTTATTGATGCTTCGATTTTGACACCTTATTGCTGATATAATAATAGATGGGATAGATTGATAGATTTTATTAAATTATTGGTTAGATGTATGTTATCCCGAAATATATTTAATGTTCAGTCATGTCCTGAGATTATCATGCCAGAAACAGAAAAAGCAAATTTTAAGCCAAGATTCGTCGAGAGATTTTCAAAGCTGACTGACTGGGAGCTTTTCAGGAAATATTCAACAACTTACCAGAAGCGTTCAATCAGGGTTAATACATTGAAGATTCCCGTCGGTGAATTGAAGGAAAGGCTTAAGGAAAACTGGACATTAACGCAAATACCATGGTGCAAAGAAGGCTTCTGGATTGAGCATTCACATACTGACAGAAGGGATGTTGGAAATCTTATTGAGCATTCTCTCGGGTATATTTACATTCAGGAAAGTGCATCAATGATTCCTCCGATTGTTCTCGAGCCAAAAGAAAATGAGTTTATCCTTGATATGTGTGCATCTCCAGGCTCAAAATCTTCCCAGATTGCCCAATACATGCAAAATACCGGAATCCTCGTCTCAAATGATTATAAGGGAGACAGGCTGGCTGCGCTCGGGATTAATATGCAGAGAATGGGGATTACCAATAATCTTATTACATTAATGCAGGGAACACAGTTTAATGGATTTCAATTTGACAAAATTCTTGTTGATGCTCCCTGCTCAGGAACAGGAACTATCAGGAAATCATTCAAGACAATAGAGATATGGAATCCGACGATGATTTCAAGGCTTGCTATCCAGCAAAAGCGGCTGATTGAGGCAGGATTTAATAATCTCAGGAAAGGCGGAATAATGGTTTATTCGACATGCTCCTGCGAGCCTGAGGAAAATGAAGGCGTGATTGATTTTATCCTCGGGAAATACGATAACGCAGAGCTTCTGGATGTTGAGCTGCCAATGAAAAGAAGCAATCCTGTTTTGGAGTTTGATGGAACAGCATATAATCCATCTATAAAGAAATGCGTCAGGATTTGGCCTCAGGATAATAACACAGATGGATTTTTCATCGCCAAGATTAGAAAAAAATAATTAAGCGATGAACAAATCTCAAGGAATGAAATGACAGAGGTTTTTCATCGCCAAGATTAGAAAAAATAATTAAGCGATGAACAAATCTCAAGGAATGAAATGACAGAGGTTTTTC
>CAZXRI010000002.1:24308-26066 GCA_964642765.1 uncultured Methanosarcinales archaeon
GAAAAAATAATTAAGCGATGAACAAATCTCAAGGAATGAAATGACAGAGGTTTTTTGTTGCGAAAATTAGAAAAATATAATCATCTTCTCTTGTTTACTTCATCCATGATATTGTTATAATCAGGTAGATGTAAACAGGAATCTGATTTGATCATGGTTAATTGTTCAAGACTACTAAACGCTGTATTTCTCGTCCATGGTGTTCTGTTATATTCACGACTTCTAAAAGGCCTTGTCTCCACATTTTCAATACCCATAGATTTCATAGTCTGCTCTATTAAAGCTATAGTCAATGGATTTCCGGATACATAAAATCTCCGATTCGGCTTTAACTTGTCCCATACCAAACCTATTACTTCAGCTAAATAGCTGGTTTCAACAGAAATATCCTCTCCACAAAATAACTCTTGATAAAAATATTTACCTGCATTATCATAGAATCCAAACGAAACATCTGATACTACAAGTGAAACTGATTCATCTCTAAATATTCTCAGTCCGGAATAATAATCTGCTTTTATATTTGTAATATTTAGAGAATCGTCGACATACCAACCTTGTAAATCAATACTATAAAACCTTACTCTTGTTCCCCTAAATCTTTCTGCTAAATATACTGTTCTTGACCCAAAGCTAGTATCCTGAGAATCCGATCCAGCATCACCCAAATGAATTACTGCAAATTCATTTTGTGTATTAGGATATATTATATTTTCAGCCATTCTCATTTTCACTTATTTGGTCAAATACTCTTTGCCTTTAAACCATGACATCATTCTTCTATACCATGAGACGATATTATTTATTCCTATCGCTCCATAAGACGCACCATATAATGCCTTAAGCGCCCTTTCTGTATCCTTTGGCTTAACACCAAGTATCATTCCGACATCTTCCTGAATATATTCATAAATATTTACGCGACTAAATGCAAGCCCAGCAGTCAAACGGGCCAAAACACCAAGAGTCTTATCTATTCCGTCGCCTGCAACGCAAATAATTGTCTGATATTCAACGGATGTTTCATATTTAGAATCTGACAATCTGGACAAGACGGACTTAACTACTGCAACAGTATTTTCATTCTTTCTTCCTCTTGCATTAGGAATTATATATGTAATCTGATCAGTAACTAATTTTTGTATTCCTATATACAAACCATGATTCGCAAACTCCTTTGCAACTAAATCAGGAAGCTCTCCCTTTCCTACATCACATCCCTTTATCTTAATAACTGCGCAATCTTCCAGATGAGATATTCCCTGAACAACTTTTGCCGACTTATAATCTCCTGTAATCAATGTTCCATCATCATCAGGATTTCTAATATCCTTAACTCTTATAGGAACATTTCCTATCATTGCAGGCCCAATAGAATCATGCTGCAAAATTTCCGCACCAAGATAAGTCAATATTCTTGCAACAACATAATTCATAAATGGAATCTTCTCAGCTTTCGGAAACATTTTAGGATGTGCCCTTCTGAATATTGTTCCTTCAGTCCAGTTTTGATATTCTAAAGCATTAACTGCTCTTGCAACACTTGAGCCTGTCGTGTCTGAGCCGCCGAAACCTAAAGCAGTCATATTTCCATCAGAATCAACGCCGTTAAATCCAGGGATGACAGCAATGGCTTTTTCATCTGAAGAAAGCCACTCAAGCAAAACTCTTGAAATATTCGGATAGGATTCTTCATTTATTCTTCCATGAAGGTAATTAGAATTATCTGTAACAAGTCCTAACTAAACTTTTGCGTTT
>CAZXRI010000003.1:0-16672 GCA_964642765.1 uncultured Methanosarcinales archaeon
TCACCATAGCTTGAATCATTTGAGAAACGAAGCAATAGTATGTTGCCAGTCATATCAACACTGCCGATACTATTCCCAAATGTAGAGCCTTCCCATGTGATATTCTCCCATGAAGAAATCTTAGTAGTGTCAACAACAGGCGACAAGTATGTTCCTGAAGAAACAGTTGGATTCAATCTCAATCCTCTCAATGTAGTATTATAATAAACATTGTTTAAACTGCCGTCATTGACAGTATATGCATTCTGTGTTTTAGTTCCATTCCATAAGAATGTGAAATTGTATGTGTAATTGCTAGCCAATCTTCTTGTCTCGGAATAGTTTACATTTCCTGCGCTGTCCCAGCATGATACATTCCATAAATAAGTATTTGCAACCAGCTCAAGAGTTACTGATGTTGTTGTTCCATTATAAGCAGGAACAGTCGCATAAACAATATTGTTCAGGGTTAAATTGCAGGTCAAAGTTGGATCGAGATTGTCAATTACAGTCCAGTTAAATGTAACAAGGGAAGAGTTTATAGTTGCATTATCAGGAGGGTATGTAAGATTTATCGTCGGAGGCACAGAGTCAATGTAGAAAGTAAAATTACTCTGCGCAAATCCAGATAATCCTCCTGTATCATTGCACCACACATTCCAGAGATAAGTGCCGTTAGGCAAGTTTATTGAGAAATTGTTCTGGACGCCTGAGATAATGTTTGAATTTGTTACATTAGCCATCCATGTGCCATTGAAATTTCCATATAGTATGCATGTATCTATTGCTGGAGTGTCAGTGGCATTGTATTTTAATGTAATATTTCCCTCTCTCTGCCCTGTATCATTGGGAGTGTTTAGGATTATCGTCGGAGGTTGTGTGTTTACAAAGAATGTGTAGTTTGTTGCATTAAAGGCGCCATTGTTTACTGTGTCATTGCACCACACATTCCACAAATATCTGCCATCGTTCAAGTTAAGCAACCTGACATAAGCAAGTCTATCAGATATTAAGGTTGAGTTGGTATGGTTTAGCGACCATATTGTGTTAAAATCTCCGTACAAAAGGCATGAGCTTAATCCATTATCATCAATAGCAGAATATTTTAATGTTACACTACTAGTATTATATATTGTGCCATTAACTGCATTTTCTCCTGATGTATATGGAAAGTTTCCTACTTGTCTTGAGGCATTGTATACCCCAAATAGTCCTAACGGCCCGCCTAAATAAAGTAAATTGTTGTTTGAATTAAATGCAAGAGATAATATTTGTGTTGTACTTATCCAGTTCTCCGGGTCTGTTTCATTTAACGCTGATGTTACATTTGTTGATGCATTATAAACTCCGAATACCCCATTATCTCCAGCCAAATAAATAACATCCCTATAGGAATCATAAGCAAGTGCACGAATTGTATTTGTTGAAATCCAATTACCTGTGTCAGTTGCAGTTAAGTCAGAGGTTACATTTGTTGAGATATTGTAAATTCCAAAAACTCCGTTCTGACCACCTAAATAAACTATGTCTCTGCTTGGGTCATAAACAAGTGCATTGATAGAGTATGTTGATATCCAATTTCCTGTATCAGTAGTTGTCAAATCTTTGGTTATATTTTTAACAGCAGTTTCATTGCTTGAGCCATTGTATACACCAAACACTCCACCACCTCCGCCTAAATAAATCAGGCCTCTGTTTGAATCTGAAGCAAGGGCAAAGATTCCATTTGTTGAGACCCAATCATTTGGATCAGTTGTACTTAAATCAAAGGTTATATTGGTAGTAACATCATAAACTCTGAATACGCTTCCAGAAGAAAATGAATCTTGCCATCTACCGCCGAGATATATCTTATTGAGGACTGAATCATGAGCAAGTGCATAACCCCATGCACTTGAAGAGCCTCCTGTTCCAGTGCCTGTCCCCATTAAATTTTTTGTAGCATTAGAAGAGGCGTTATAAACTCCAAATGGTATTCCTGGTCCAGAACCTGAACCATAACCAACTGCTGAGCCACCTAAATAAGTGAAATTATTGAGCGAATTATAAGATAGTGAAATAATAGCATAAGACCCAATCCAATTGCCTGTGTCTGTTGCACTTAAGTCAGATGTAACATTAGTGGAAGAATTGTAAACACCAAACAATCCACTGTCAAGACCCAAATAAATTACATTTTTGCTTGTGTCATAAACAAGTGCATTGATAGAGTATGTTGATATCCAATTTCCTGTATCAGTATTTGTTAAGTCAGTTGTTACATTTCCCCGTCTTTTCCATTTGTCAGTTGATGCATCGAGAATAACAACAGGAGGTAAAGTGTCAATGATAAAGCTCCATGTCATAGAATAGTTTACATTTCCGTAATTATCTGTGCAAGTAACATACCATGAATAACTTCCATCATTAAAGCCAGATATTGTCAGGTTAGTATATGTCCCATTGGTTGAATTGATATTGGTTCTGTTAGCCAGATTATTTATCGTAATATCGCATAATGTAATGTTTGCCTTGTTGTCTCTAACAGTCCAGTTGAAGTTAACAGAACCGCCTACAAAAGCTCCATCCACAGGATAATTAAGAGAAATATTCGGAGCAACTGTGTCAAAGGTTTGCGGAGAATGAAATAAAGTTACATTATACATTTCAAGAGTAGAAACATTATTTGTTGAAAAATTTGCCAAATATTGGAAATATCTGCTGGTTGAGGATAAAGCAACTGGAGATGCCGTGCCTATGTCTGTGTATGACTCTCCATCACACTGCGAATCATCACAGCTTCTTACTAACAGATTTAGTCTAGATGCGCCAATAGCGTATACTCGAGATATCTCCTCAGATGAAAGGCTTCTGTTCCAGATAGCAACCTCATCAATATATCCTTTAAATTTGTAGTCATTCATATGTGTGGAACCTATTCTAAGAGGAGCTGTATCACTATAAGGGCCAATTGTCGAAACATCCCTACGACTAATATTTCCATCAACATATATTCGAGTCTCAGAGCCATTAGATGTAACAGCTAAATGATGCCATTTGTTATCTGAAACATTAATATTAGAGCATAGTGGGTTTGCATCACGGTTAAACAATTCTGTACATGGAGCGCCAGAATCAGAAGTATCACCAGTACGTAAGTGCCAATTATTTAATTTATGCAATACATATTGCTGCTGTGTAAAACTTGTTTTTATCCAAACTGAAACAGTGATGTTAATAATAGCCAAACTATTAGAGTGCTGTATTATTGGGATATTAGTTCCTGCTGCCCCATCCAGATAAAGAGATGAGCCAAATATACTTGTGGATTGATTAAATTTCATGCATGGAGCTGAACAGGTTACATTATTCAAATGCTCACTGAAATCATATGCAAAGGTATTGTTCTCTAAGTAAGATGTATCGTTGTTGAGATGCAATAGTATAATATTACCGCTCATGTTTGCATTGCCACTTATTTGGTTATTCGGCAACTCTCCAGTAGCATTGCTCGCCCACGATATGTTTTTCCAGTCAACTATTCTGCCTATGTCAAATATCTGCGATGTGTATGTTCCATTGTAAATAAGGTTAGTTATATTTGATTGTATTGCCGCAACTGTTTCATTATAGTGAGTCCCATTGAAAACCCCTGTTGAATAATTATACGAATTTGTTATTGTCCCGTTTGTGATGAATGTAAAATTAGCTCCACCGACTGTGTTGTAAGCATAAGCCAAAGTTCCTGAGAAATTAAATTCCTGCGTATGCGCTCCTGTTGATAATTCTTTGATTGTATGATATGCTGTTTGATTATCACAATTAAAATTCTCTACATAGATGGATTTTATCGAGAAGGAATTTCCGACAGAATCAGACAGCTTAATCCTCTCTCCGTCGGAGTTTACAAGATAAACACTTGCATCATTTACAGAATCATATTTGTTGAACAGGATATTATCTCCGCATCTTAATTCTAATAATTCAAGGTCATCTGCCGTCGAGGTTTCATCATCAAACATCTCTGAGTATGTTGATGAATCAATTGCTGTGATTGTAAGGTTTCCTGTTCCTGTTGTGTTGAATTGGACTGTCCAGTTTCCGCCTAATGGGGGATATGAGTGCAGGTTTAAGACGGTGATTGTGATTTCATAGGTCTGGTTTGATAAGTGTGGAACGAGCCATTCGACGGTGTTTATCCTGCCATCATCGTCGGAATCTATAAAATTAATTTCAAACCTTGCATCATTGGTTATGTCTTTCTTTACAATTTCCGACGAGGTTTCTCCGTAATATGCTTGTAGGTCAGACGGTGATACTTGCCAAAAAATTTTTATCTGTTCTTTCGGAATGTTGTATACCTCAGTATACGCAAGTATATTTTCATAATTTAATTCTGAACTTACTGTGATTTGTTTCCTCCCATTCTCAAAAAATTTTTCTTCTGATATTGGCGCAGGTGTTTCGTATTCGAGAATCAAATCAGACACAGGCTCATTAACAACAAATGTAGCATTACTCTCGAGAACCTGACTTAATGCAAATCCTCCCAGAATTCCTTTGGCTCTCTTAATATTATTAAGCTTGGAATTAACATCTGCAAGCTCAGAGCTAATCTCTCCTTTCTTGGAATCATCTGCCCTGCTCAGCTTTTTAGACAGCAAATCAGTTTTTCTCTCCAGCTCAAACTCCTCCTTGGAAAACTCGCTGTCAGCTACCTTGACTTTAATATTCTCCTCTGGAATATCCTCAGCAATGCCATCCACAATCTTTTTTGCTGAGACATTAAAAGCATGAATCGGAATATCAACACTTAAATTTCCTGAAACTTGTGAAATATTCCTAACCCATTTTACTGGCTCGTTAATCCTAATTCGCTTTTCAGAAAAAATTCTCTCGGAGAGAATTTGTTCTGAGATATTAATCATAAAAATATCTCCTGTAACAGAATCAATGCTGTCATTAGCAGAAAAGAAAGCATACCTGACTCCAACAAAATCCTTGTCTGGAATAATCTTTGCTGTGCTTCCTGAAATTTCAATTCGGATATTTTCTGGAGAATATGCACTGTAAATTAAAGAATCTCCGTCTGAATCAGAGAAATAACTGCTAAGCTCGATATTCACATAATCATTCTTATTGATATTGACAGCACCAAAATCTTTTGAAAGAATTGGTGCAGTATTCTGCATTATTTCCTCGACAGAATATACAACCTCATCAAGGCTCACTGAGCCATTTTCAATCTCAACAGCGAGAGTATATTCAGCGTCATCAAACCCGGACAATGCACAGGTTTCTTCGCAGGCAGAATCAAAAGCAATTTTGTCGAGAGTATCAAATCTTATGCTCAGGTTTTTCCATGAGCTATAATATATCTCAGAGTATGGGTTATCAACATCAAGGCTGTAATCTACACTTAAAACCCTTGCAGAAGCAATACTGCTTTTTGTGAAGCCATCTGAGCCGTATCGCGCATAAACAATATCATCCCAGTTTGTTCTCGACGGTAATAAGCCAACAAAGTTACAGCATTTTTCAGAGCCATAGCAGAAACTGCTTGTTGCATCATTGTCAATGCTGTAAACCTGCCATTGGGTGCAAAGCCTGCTGGTGTTTTTCTGAATATTGAACAATGAATTTTCGACGGTAATGTCAACAACACCATTCAATGGCTCAACACCATCATCTTCTATATCAAATTCACTGCCTGATTTGTATTCGAGTTTAGCTGTGATATTGCCTGAATCAATGCTCTCAGAACTCTCAGAAACATCCTGCTCGTTAACAGCCAATCCAGTTAATGCTGAAATCCCTCTGGCATTATTATATTCTGCAGAATCAAATATTAAATACCTGCTGTCTCCTTTCTGCAAAAACACTTTTGCTTTTGTTCCTTCGATAAAGCTTCCTGATAATCTCAGGCTCTTCAGGTTTCCTGTATGTGTTGGCTGCCATGTATAAGAATTGCTCTCGGAAAATTCAAGAGAAAGGCTGTCATTATAAGCAGCAACTTTCGATACTGTGCTGAATCCAGTCAATGACGGCTTGATTATTAGTAAGCCAATACCAATGAACAGTATTAATATTATAGACAAATAAGCAATTTTATGGAAATCTGCCCTGCCTTTTTTGTCAAGAGTTTTTCCCTGAGATTTTAGTTTCTCCTCGATTAATTGAAGAATTACCTCTTCAGCAGGCTGTCTGGGATGAATCTTTAAGCTGTTAATTAGCTCGACTATTCCCTTAGTTACCTTAATTGTTGTAATCTCCTTGTCCTTGCTCATTTACAACACTATCTCTTTTGCCAAATATACCCTAATATTCGTTAATACTCTCTAATACTCTTTAATATGCCTGATGATAATTACTTACCTCAGTCTATATTTAGGTATACCAGAGTATCTTATATATAAATTTATCGCTGAAAAAAACAAAGAAAGAGGTAGTAAACACTGGATATATTATGGTATTCTATGGTATATTCTAATATATCCTAATGTATCAAGGTATACCACAATATACTAATAACAAATATATTAGTTTACCAACAGAGAAGTTGTATATAATGAATCTCTTTTAATGCTTAAACAGCCTTATGCCTGAGAATATCATAGCAATATTATTCTCATTTGCAGCGTCAATAATTTCCTTATCCCTTACAGAGCCCCCTGTCTGGATTATTGCTGAGATTCCTGCTTTTGCTGCTTCATCAACGCTATCACGGAAAGGAAAAAAAGCATCTGAGCTCATAACAGCTCCTTTTGCCTTTTCACCTGAACGCATTGATGCGATTCTCGTAGAAAAAACCCTTGATGTCTGCCCGGGTCCAATTCCAACAGTTGTCAAATCCTTTGCAAAGATTATTGCATTTGACTTTACATGCTTGTTTACATTAAACGCAAAAATAATATCTTCCCATTCCTTTTCAGTTGGCTTCCTGTTTGTTACAACCTTAAATCCCTCTCTCACATTCTCAGGAAATGCTGTTGTCTGGGCAAGAACACCGCCAACAACCCGCCTTATATCATTATATTCTTCAATCTTCCCGAGATTTCCTGTCTCAAGCAGCCTGATGTTTTTTTTCTGCCTTAATATTTCAAAAGAATCCTTGTCAAACTCTGGACAAATAACAAGCTCGACAAACCACTGGGATATTATTCTTGCTGTATCAGAATCACAATTCCTGTTTAATGCAACAACACCGCCAAAAGCAGATTCAGGATCAGCATCATACGCGGCCCTTAGCGCATCTGAAAGTTTATTTCTCGATGCAACTCCTGATGGGTTTGTATGCTTGATAATAACTGCTGTTGGCATGGAAAATTCCCTTACAAGCTCAAGTGCCTCATTGGCGTCGAGAATATTATTGAATGAAAGCTCTTTGCCGTGAATCTGCTTTGCATTAACAACAGATGCCGATGAGAAATTCTTCTCTTTATAGAATGCTGCTGACTGGTGCGGGTTTTCGCCATACCTTAAATCCTGAACTTTCTGGAATGAAAGGCTTAATACCTGCGGAAATTCTTCGTCGAGAAGCTCTTTGTTGAGATAATTATAAATCAGGCTGTCAATATAGCTGATATATCCAAATGCCTTTACAGCAAGCCTTCTTAATGTTACAGTTCCGAGTATTCCGTTGTTTGCCTTGAGGTCATTCAGGATGCTTTGGTAATCTGCTTTATCAACAATAACCGCAACATGCTCATAGTTCTTTGCAGCGCTCCTGATTAAAGTTACACCACCTATGTCTATGTTTTCTCTCGATGGTTTCTGCTCGAAAGGATAAAGGTTCACAACAACAAGGTCAATGTTCTTTATCTTGTGTGCATCAAGCTCCTTTTGATGTGAAAGCGTCCTTTCCGAGAGGATTCCTGCATGAATCTTTGGATGGAGTGTCTTTACAAGCCCGCCCATAAGTTCAGGATAGCCTATATAATCTGAAACCTCAACGATTTTAATTCCTTTTTCAACGAGGAATTTGGCTGTCTTTGATGTCGAGATGATTTCTATGCCAAGCTTTGAAAGCTCTGATGCAAACTCTTCTATGCCTTCCTTGTCTGAAACTGAAATAAATGCCCGTTCAATTTTTCTCATCTTAACATCCTCACTTTCCTTCCTTCAATTTTTAGTTTCCCTTCGACAAACAGCTTGACTGCCTTTGGCAGAATCTCCTGTTCTGCTTTCTGGACTTTTTTCTTGAGAGAATCTGCTGTGTCATCATCAGAAACCTCGACTGTTTTCTGGAGTATTATCGGTCCTGAGTCAGTTTCCTCGTCTACAAAATGCACTGTACATCCTGTAAGCTTTGCTCCATGTTCAAGCACAGCCTGATGAACATTCTTATCCATGCCGCCAGCAAATGCAGGCAGAAGAGAAGGATGAACATTAATAATCCTATTCCTGAATGCCTCGATAAATTTATTTGACAATATCCTCATATATCCTATGAGAAGGACAAGGCCGATATTTTTGCTCTCGAGAATTGTAATTATTTCTGTGTCATACTCTTCCCTTGATTTTCCCTTTGGATTAAGAAAAAGGGTTTCTATTCTATGGGTTGCAGCCTTCTCGAGAATAACCGCATCATGCTTGTTTGAAATCACAATAGAAATCTTGGCATTTATTCTGCCTGATTTAATGGAAGATATAACTGCGTCAAGGTCAGTGCCCCTAGTCGAGCCTAAAACAGCTATGTTTACAGGATTTGTCAAAACATCCCACCATATGCTAAGAGAGGATTCTCTGTATATAAAAGTTTGGGTGAAAAAGGCGAATAAGATCCCATTGTTTTTTCATTTTTAAACCTCATACCTCTCAAACACAGGCTCTCTTCCATTATAACCAGTTTTTCCGAGAGGAACAACAGCTCCCTGATGCCCATACAAAAGAACTTCATTATCAGGGGAAACAACAACATCTCCATTAAGTCCCTGCTCTTTAGCATAATCCCTTCCACCATCAAGAAGCAAATTCCTGATAGCATCTTGTTCTACAACATTAACCACAATTCCCAAATCATTCCCTGCCATAATTACATCACCAAGAAAGAAGAACCAAACATCAAATAAAAACCCCTTGAAAAAAATAGCCCAAAAAACATGGAATTGCAGAAAATATTAACCAGTCTGCAAAAAATTTACCGAATCATGCCAAATTTTCGTCAAAAACAGCTTTTTGCAATTTTTTAGGTTTGACATTAACTTTCTCCTCAAAATGCTTCCTTGCCCTTGCAAAAAGATTAGTCAATTGATGATAACTCCTTAACATATCCGTCTCAGCAACAAGAATCAGATAATTATTCTCGCATGTATGCGCCTCCTCAATATTAATCCCATTAGAAAAAAGTTCTCTCAGCAAAGTAGCATAAACACCTGAAACATTAAGTGTTTCCTTCGGTAACGCAATTGTAATCTGCCCGAGATGCGGAACATTTCTCACAACTTTCTCATGACCAAAAGTCTTATCAAAAAGCTCCATATTTCCCCTGTCAATAACAACCAATGCCTGCTCAATCCCCTCTGTAAACCTGAAAAGATGTCCATGGATTGACTTCACTTTTGAGCCAAAAGCAGCAATTAAGCTATGAGTATTTTCAGATTTCTCAACAATAATTTTAACAACATCATCCCTTGTAGTAATCTTTCCATTTCTCAAAATACCATAAATATCCTCGATATGAGAAATATTATTGCCCTTATGCTTTTCCTGATACCTTCTTATTGCCGAGGAAACAGCTATAACGCTTGAGTGTGGAAGATTCTCCTTTACAAGCTTTTCAGATAATGCATTAATATTAAACAATCCCTCAGATAGAAATTTTGATATTGTAATATCAGAATAAAGAAACCTTTCAACCTCATCTTGAATGGTAATTGCTACTTCCATCCTATTAGCATGGGAATGCAGGTGCCTATATAAACTTTTTTGGCAGTTTGCTATTTTTAAGTGATAGCCGCAAATAATCTGGGATGAATGATGAAATTCTCGTCAGATTGTGAAAAACAATGAAATTCTCGTCAACATGAATATAAATCAGATGATTTTATCAAAGACCAAATTCAATTTTGACAATGCCAACAAAACAAGAGCTGAAAGTAATCTCGTTGCTGAGAAGCAATCCAGTTTTAAGAGTTGACGAGATAAGTCAGAAAGCAGGGATTGCTTCAGAAGATGTTTCGCTGATTATAGAAAGATTGCAAAGTAATAATGTGCTGAAACAGCATGTGCTTCTTGTTGATTTTGACAAGCTAGGCTACAAGGCAAGGGTATTCTTCTTGATTTGGACAACAGATAATAGGACTGAAGAATTCCTGTCCAACCATCCAAGTATCAACACACTCTACCGTCTGAAAGAGATGCCAGAATACATAGCCGAGGGTATATTTAAAAATAACAAGGAACTCAACAGTTTTATCAATGAGGTTAACACTATTGGAACTGTTGAGCACGCTTATTTAATACAGGCTACATTGAAGAAAGAGGAGTTTTTGATGGTATAAAATGTTAGATGAACTATGTAAAGGTTGATTATTTCATAATGAAGATACTGAAACTATCTGAGACTTGCTGATATATCTGCCTATTGACTTAACGGAACAACAAAATATATTAATCAATGTGCAAATAACCTGCTTTATGACATTCCAAAAGCCAAAAGGCACGAACGATTTTTATCCTGATGATTTTGCTGTAAGAGAAAGGATTTTTAATATTCTGAAAGCTGTTGCACAGAGGTATAATTTCAGGCAGATTGAAAGCCCTGCATTTGAAAGCCTTGATTTGCTGACGAGAAAAGAAGGCGAGGAAATAAAACAGCAGATTTTTACTCTTGACAAAAGAGGGGATGAGCAGTTTGGATTGAGGTTTGACCTGACAATTCCAGCAGCGAGGATGTTTATCTCGATACAAAAGTCTGCGCCAAAGCCTGTGAAATGGTTTTTTCTGTCGAGGATGTGGAGATATGAGCAGCCTCAGCAGGGAAGGTTAAGGGAATTTTATCAGTTTAGCTGTGAATGTTTCGGCTCTTCAAAGCAGGAAGCTGATGCTGAGATTCTTTCTCTTGCGATTGATTCACTGCTTGCAATTGGGCTGAAGAAAGGTGATTTTGTTGTAAGGCTGAACAGCAGGAAACTCCTTGAAGGAATCCTAAGCGGACTTGTTGAGAAAAGAGATTTGCCTGATGTGATAAAGGTTATAGACAGGAAAGCAAAGATATCCGTTAATGAATTCAACAGTGAATTGAAGAAAGCAGGATTGGATAGTAAATCCGTCGAGAAATTAAGCAGGATTCTCAGTATAAATGATATTCAGGAAATTGAGCTTGAGAACGATAAAATCAGGGAAGCTGTCTCAGAAATAAATTCCATCCTTAATTTATTGGGCGATAAAAAGGAGTTTGTTAGATTAGACCTTTCAACAGCAAGAGGTCTTGCATATTACACAGGGACAGTTTTTGAGATATTTGATTCAAATGGTAAATACCGATCAATTGCAGGAGGAGGAAGGTATGATAATCTCGTCGAGCTTTTAGGAGGCCAGCCAGCTCCAGCAACAGGGTTTGCGATAGGATATGCAACATTGCAGCTTATTCTCAAGGATAAAGGATTGATTCCTGAGAATGATTTGGCTCCTGATTATTTTATTGCAGTTGTTGGAGATGATGTTAAAGAAAAAGCACTTGAGATTGCATCAAAGCTGAGGAAAAAATATTCAGTTGAGATTGACATCTGCTCGAGAAACCTCGGCAGCCAGATGCAGTTTGCGAACACAATAAAAGCAAAAAAGGTTATTATCGTCGGAAAAAGAGAGCTTGCAGAAGGAAAGGTTACTGTTAAGGATATGGTTTCTGGAGAGGAAAAGAGAGTAAGTGTTGACAGGATTAATTCCCTTCCTCAGCCTTAATTTCTGTTTCTGCCTTAGAATCTTCTGTTTCTTTTATTTCAGCAGGCTGGGCTTCCTCGATAATTGGCACTTGCACATCTGCCCTTGTGATAATTGACATATGCCTTATCTCCATGATTTTCATTGGATAGAATTTTGAAAGGTGCTTTCTTAAGCCATCCTGAAGCTTTCCAAATATTAAGTCATTCACAAAAGTCTTGAAATCAGTTTTCTGGATTGTTTTTGTGAGATAGCTTATTGCCTGCTTTCTCAGGACTGTCTGTGTTGAGCCTTTTGCATTTTTCTTGATGACCATGATTGGTTTTATCCTTATGGCAACTCCGTCGGAAGTGATGCACAGAAAGCTCAAGTCAATCTTTTTCTTTTCTTTCCTGACAAATCTCCTGATAGTTGAATTTGAAAGTTCATAACCTATTATGTCTGCTATTCCATTCTTGTTCTCGACTGACTTTATGATAAATTTAATATTAGTGTTCTGGTGCCTTGATTCATTGGTTATCTGCATTAGGTTAACCTTGATTGGCTTGTTTATGAGCTCATTTTGGTCAGCAACAAAACTCTCACCGAGCATTGCTCCATTTAGAACATCTTTTGCAACTATTGCATACCATTCCTTTTTCCTGACTTTGATTTTCTTGGCTTCTGCCATTTTATGATTGAGATTTTACGCTGGTTTATAAAGCTTTCTCAAGGAGTTTCTCGACTAATTTGTCAGGCTCACTATCATATTGGAGTGAACCCCATTAAGTTTAGTCAGAACTTTTTATTTTAATCTCTAAAATCTGGGCTTTCAAACCAGTAGAACTTGTAAAGCGATTATCTTTTATCGTGTAATTTCTATCAATTCTAAGTTTTTCTATTACCTGTTCAATTTTTTCAATATTATTGCCCCCAATTGCATGTAATCTTACAAAAGGCACATTCAATTTTAGTCTTTCGCTTATCCCTTCGCTGATATGATCTTCAGTTGTTCCATTTCCAACAAAAAACGCAAGAGGAAAAAATTTTATGATGTCATAATAAAACTCCCTATATCTTTCAATATATTTATCATCAAATTGTGATTTAAATATTTCAATAAATGGGATAATCATCTCATCAAAATAGCCGCCACCTATCAGGTTATAAACCTTGTTGCCTTTTCTAGGGTAGTTATCTATCAATTGTTTATACAATATTTTTGCTAACTCAGTGTCTTTTTTATCATATGCTAATTTTAAACGCCTAGCCGTTAAAATACATTCAACTTCTTCTCTAGGCAATACCATTCTTAACTTTTTCAAACTTTCATTTTGGGTAATTGATATTTCTTCGTATTCAATATAACTTTCGTCTAAGTCTTTATGAATAACTTGACAAGGTAGGCTTTCTTTATCTTTATATTCTGATAATTTAGCTAGTATTTTATCTACTATTTTAGGTTCTATTATGGTCTGATTACCAATAATTATGGAAGAATTATTAATCTCAATTTTTCTATTATCTACATTAATATTAATTAGTTTCTCAGGTATTATCCCTTTTAAGAAATCCCAAAAACCCATTTTATCATTTACCAGAAATAAAATACTTGACAAGTTCAGTATCCTTATTTTTAATTGGAATCTTTGATCCTTGTAATACCCCTCCAAATTCATCAGAACTAATACTTTCAAAATCTTGTGATGTTGCTAATTTTCCATTATTCTCAACTAATTTAAATTCCTCATTTTCCTTATATCCTAGAGAATTAATTACTCTAGATTTAACAGAATTATCAAAAACAATAATTGGTTTTTTTTCCATTTTTACACCTTTTATACAAATATTGACTTTTTTCTTTATAAATATTACTAAATTGTCATATTTAAGTTATTCGTATTTGGACTAGTTTAATAATATGAAATCAAATATTATTTATAAATTTATATCATAACACTCTCAATCTTCTGCTCCATCCGTAAAATGGAAATAATCATCCATGGAAGACAAAGCCGACAAACTCAGCAAGCTGAGGAAAAGGCTTCAGGACGAAATAGATGAATCTCTCGATATCTACGAGAACAGTGATATTCCTGTTAGCCTGAAAAAGGTTAAGGGATTCAGGGAGATTTGACTTTTCACATTGTCATAACAAATAGCCTTTAACTTTCAGATTATGCCTTATCCTCTCGATAACATTCTGGCTTTCATCAGGTATCATGAATTCGTTTCCTGTTATCATCTCATAAGCCTGAATATACCTGCGGGAAGCTTCTGCCCTTATCTCGTCGGGAATTCTCGGAATTGCACCTTCCCCGATAAATCCCCTCTGTGCAAGCCATTCCCTTACATATTCCTTGTCAAGCTTTTGAGGCTCTTTTCCATGAGAGAAAAGCTCGTCATAAGTATCCTTTATCCAGAATCTCGACGAGTCAGGAGTATGAATCTCATCTATTAAAGTTACCTCGCCGTTATACAGCCCAAATTCATATTTTGTATCAACAAGAATCAGGTTGTTTTTTGCGCACAGCCTTGTTCCGAATTCAAACAAGCTGAGAGCAGCTTTTTCAACTTGCTCATAAACATCCTTGCCTATGATGTTATGCTCGAAAAAATATTCCCTTGATACAGACATGTCATGGCTTCCTTTTTCAGCTTTTGTTGATGGTGTTAAAATTGGCTTATCCAGCTTCTGGTTTTTTACCAAGCCTTCAGGAAGCGCACTGCCGCAAAAATTACGGACGCCTTTCTGGTAATTATGCCAGATTGACGTCGAGGTTACTCCTGTTATATATCCGCGGACAACCATCTCAACAGCCAATGGCTTGCATTCCTTGACAATCATCGCGTTCGGATCAGGAATGTCGAGGACATGATTGGGAACAATTTTTCTGGTTTTTTCAAACCAAAAGCTGCTTGTCTGATTCAACACTTGGCCTTTGAACGGCAGGGAACATAAAACCCTGTCAAATGCAGAAATCCTGTCTGTAACAATTATTGTCCGTCTGGATTTTGATATATAATTATCCCTGACTTTTCCCTCGTATTTTTCTCCGAGTTCAGGAAAATCAGTCTTGTCAATTGTGTTGTTCACGTTCTTTTTCAGGGTTTCAAGTGAAATCATTTTTTTGTATCCTTCTTAATTTACAACCGCAATGCTAATTGGTTTGCTGAAGAAAATCCCTAGGATTTTCAGCAAATCAGATTGGCATTTTTCTATAATAAATAATTTCTGCCAATCTAATTCAATTGCACATCCTCGACGTTACTCGAATGAATCGGTTGACGCTTTGGTTAGGCAGAACTGCAAAATCAGTTCACACTTTAAGGAGCATAAAGCTCCAATAAAATTTTACATTTGGCAGATTTATTGGAAGCCACACATGCTCGAATCGCTAATAAATTATTAGTTTCGAGCATAACTCATTACTATTATTCTTATTTTCTCATCTCTTCATTTCCTCGTCTGCTTTTTTCAGTTTGTCTCTCTGCTCTTTTCTAAACTGAATAATTTTGTCAGTGTACTTTCCATTGAGATTTAATATTTCAATTGCGGCAAGAGCAGCATTTGTTCCATTATTGATTCCAACCCATAATCCATGACCAGTGTGCTTATAGAAATTCAGTGCTGATTCCGGTGTATCCTGTTTTTCGGTGAGAAGCGGGCAGTTTATCACTAGCTCATTTATTTTTTCAATAGGCTCGTCGAAAAATGCAAATTCAAGGTTAATTGCACTGCTATCTGCTTTATCTGACATATTGTATTTTACTCCAAAACTCTTGAGAATCTCGACTGCTTTTTTAACAGCCTTATCTTCATTGTCATCAGCAATTATGTTTACTGTGCTGAAAGGGTTTAACATTTTAATTGCTCCATAAGAAGCTGCCTCAACATTATTCACACCGACGGCAATAACAGGTATTCCAGGAGGCATTTGTGCTATTGACAGAAGAGCATCCAATCCATGATAATTTCCTTTTACAGGAATCCCGATAACAGGCTTTAATGTTTTAGATGCAATTGCTCCAGGCAGGGCTGCTGCAAGTCCTGCTCCTGAAATTACTGCATCATATTTTTCACTTGATATAATCTCATCAACGTCTTCAGGGCTTTTGTGCGCTGATGAAATCCTGAGCTGGAAATCCTGCTTTTCCTTTTTGAGAATATGAGAAATGCCTTTGTAAATCTCTTCGTCGGATTTTGATGCGAATAAGACAAGTATTTTAGGCATATAAAAGCGTTATGAAATTCTGTATAAATACTTTTTGATTATGTTTATTTATAGATTACAGATTCTGGCTTAGGCAATTGAGAAACTCTTACAAATCCCTCATATCTCAGCCTTAATGGCTCAGGAGGTGGCTGTAGGATTTGTGCATTTATATCATAAGATAAATTAGTTCCATCGGGATTCGTTAATGTTTCAGGTAATCTATCTGACCTATCTGACAAATTTTGAGGAATGTAATTGGTATTATCTCCTGCTATTACGCCAAAAGTAAGTGCAATATTACCTTTAAATGCTTGTACTTTAGAGCCTCCTTCATAGTCTAATCGGATTAGTTCAGCAGACTTAAGGATTCTGTTGGCGTAATCTTCAGCAGTTTCGCCATCTCCTTTATATTCTGTATGTGCTCTTGGGAAGATTCTTAATATCTTTTCTTCAGGTTGATCACTATGAGGGAATTTAGGGTCTTTTCCGAGATAAATATCCCATATCCTATATTCTAGAGAACTGGTTAGTTGTGAGGTATCTGAAGTTAATGATATATCATCCATACATGAAGTGGTTGTTGGTAGATATAAAAAACTTCTCCATTAAATTTATAATCTCAGAAAAAATAATCT
>CAZXRI010000003.1:16682-17057 GCA_964642765.1 uncultured Methanosarcinales archaeon
GCATGCATGTCCCTCAAGCCAAGACAGGTTGTCGAGAAGATTAATGAGTATTACAATGAATATCCTGCATGTGCCGGAAGAAGCTCGCATAAGTTCGGCTCGAGAGTTACAGAGGAATTTGAAAAATCACGTGAGATAATCTCAAAGCACATTGGCTCGATAAGAAAAGATGAGATTGTTTTCACGAGAAACACAACAGAGTCAATTAATCTTGTTGCAAACTCTTTGGATTTCACGTCTGAAAATGGAAGAAATGTTGTCCTTACATCTGACAGAGAGCATAATTCCAATCTTGTTCCATGGCAATATCTAAGAGAGAAAAAAAGAATCCTTCACAAGGTAATTCCCTCAAACCCTGACTCGACTTTCAGCATG
>CAZXRI010000003.1:17067-22583 GCA_964642765.1 uncultured Methanosarcinales archaeon
TACATCAAATCTCGACGGATATTCATTACCTGTGAAAGAAATAATCAAGATTGCCCATGATAATGGCTCGCTTGTTATGCTTGATGCCGCACAGTCAATGCCGCATAAAGAAATCAATGCGAGAAAGCTCGACGTGGATTTTCTGGCTTTTTCAGGGCATAAGATGTTGGGTCCAACTGGAACAGGTGTTTTGTATGGGAAAAAGGAATTGCTTGATGAGCTTAATCCATTTCTCGTAGGCGGGGATACTGTAAAGAGCACAACCTATGATTCGCATGAATTCTTGCCAGTGCCTGAAAAGTTTGAAGCTGGCTTGCAGGATTATTCTGGCATAATAGGATTAGGAGAAGCTGTGAAATATCTTGATAAGGTCGGAAAGCAGAATATAGAAAAGCATGAGATTGAATTAAACAGCAAAATCTCAGAAGCTCTGCAATCGTTGTCAGGATTAAAAATTCTCGGTCCAAAAGAGCCAGAAAAAAGAAGCGGGATTGTTTCATTTACCATCGATAAAATGAATTTCCATGAGATTGCATTAATGCTCGACAGAATGGAAAACATCATGGTTCGCTCAGGACAGCATTGTGTTCATTCATGGTTTAATGCCCATAAAATAGATGGTTCATGCAGGGCATCTCTTTATTTCTACAACACAATCGAGGAAACAGAAATATTTATATCTGCTCTCAATAGAATCCTAAAATTAAGATAAATAGTATGGTGTAAAAATGGTGCTGTGTTTGATTGGGCTTGTAATATTTCCGATACTTGGATTGTTCTCTGCCAGATACAGGGATTTGGCTAAGGAATCTTTTAAATGCTTTTTCAGGATGGTTACTTTGAAGCCATGCAATTCTTCCCTCGAGCAGAAATTAAAAGCAGGTGTTACTTCAAAGCTGATGGATAAGCATCCCAAGACAGCGAAATTTATCTTTGGCAATTTCAAGACTTTATTATGGATTTTTGTGATTCTGTTTTTTGCAAGCATTTTCATGATAGGATTTGGGCTGTTCAATTATTTTGCATTCGGGAACTGCAATGGTGCTGAGTCAAAAGGGTTTTGCGTGTATAAGGAGTTTGAGAATGCTTTTGCGAGAATGTCTCCGTCGGAAATTAATACCTCAGGACATCCAATGAGAGGAAACCCTGAAGCACCAATAACAATAATAGAGTTTGCATGCCTTCAATGCCCTTACAGCAAGCAGGCTGAGTCAGCAGTAAGGCAGATTCTCGACGATTATTCTGATAAGGCAAATCTGGTGTTCTTCTTTTTTCCTTTATCACAGCATAATAACGGAATCTTAGCCGCAAAGGCAAATTTTTGTGCAGGAGAGCAGGGAAAGTTCTGGGAATACCATGACAGGCTTTTTGACCAGCAGGAAACATTTGATAATACTGTTTCACAGGATGATGCAAAAAAATCAATCATTATTCATGCGCAGAACTTTAACCTTAACATAACTGAATTTGAATCATGCCTTGAGAGAAAAGACATTGGCGATAAGGTTCTCGACGATATTGAGCTTGGGAAAAAACTGGGCATATCAGGAACGCCTACATTCTTTATCAACGGGAAAAAATATACAGGACCCCAGAAGTATTCAGTATTTGAGGGTATTGTGAAGAAGGACTGACAAATCTATAACTCAAAAAACTCCGCAAAGTATATAATTGATTATTCACCTCTTCTGTCAAATGATAAATTATGGGTAAAATTGCTAAATATGTTATCGGCGGAATTGTTATTATTGGAATTGGTTATTTAAGTTATTTAGGTTCTCGTTATTCATATAATGAAGGTCATCAAACTGGAGCAGAAGAAGGATATACTCTCGGCTATAGCAAGGGATTTGAAAACGGAAATAGAAGTGGCATTGAAGCAGGAATTAAGCAAGCAATAAATGAGATGAAAGAAGGGACTCCAGAGCTTGAGAGATTATTGCAGGATGTTCCAGATGATTTGTCTTCGAGAGAACGAATTGCAATGAGGATTGAAGAGCATTTAGAGAATATAGGAGCGGATAACTTTTCCATTTATACTCTCTTTCAAAATGGTGTTGTTACTGCCTCCGAGGGTGGTTATAACGGAGTTCATTTTATTGACCCTCTTAACGGGCAAATGCTATCTGATGGGTATCAGCAAATTAATATGGCAGGAGATGCTCTTGTTGGGCGTGATAGTAAAGACTTGAAATGGTACTTTATCAGTTTAGACGACGGAAGAAAATTAACAAGGGGATACAGTCAAATCACACCGATTGCAGAAGGATTTACTGCAAGGGATGGAGATATTAAATTCATATTAGATCCAAAAGGCAGATTAATATCGCAGGAAAAAAAATAAAAACACACTCTTATATTTTATCTTATCTTCATCCTGTCTGAGCTTGCTGTCAATCTCAAGGCATTTAATTTGATGAATCCAATTGAATCCTTCTGGTTAAACCCTCCTTCAATATCCATGCTTGCAATATCCTTTTTATAGAGGGAATTTTTAGACTCTCTGCCTTTCACAGTAACATTTCCCTTATACAAAGACAATGTAACTTTTCCAGACACATATTCCTGCGACTTGTCAAAAGCTGCCCTGACAAACTCCATCTCAGGCGAATACCAGAATCCATTATAAATCAACTCGGAAAATTTTGGAACAAGCGAATCCCTGAGATGCATGACTTCCCTGTCCATTGTTAAGCCTTCAATATCCCTGTGTGCAATATGCAGGATAGTTGCTCCAGGAGATTCATACACTCCTCTGGATTTCATTCCAACATACCTGTTTTCAACCATATCAATTCTTCCAATGCCATGCTTTGCACCGAGGGAATTCAGGTATTGAAAAAGCTCAAGTGGCTTATCATTCGCAGTCCCGTCATCAAGATTCTTAACTTTGACAGGATTACCCTGCGAAAATTCTATCTCAATATTCTCCTCTTTATCAGGAGCGTTTTTCGGGCTTTTGGTTATTTCAAACATATCTTCATTAGGAGAGAATTTCGGATCTTCAAGAATCCCTGCTTCATAGCTTGTATGCATGATATTCGAGTCAGAACTGTAAGGCTTGCTGGCTGTTGCCTTGACAGGAATTCCTTTTTCCTTTGCATAAGCAATCATGTCCTGCCTTCCCTTAAACCTCGAGAGAAAATCGTCCTCTTTCCAAGGCGCAACAATCTTAACATCAGGCATCATTACAAAATAAGTCAGCTCAAACCTTACTTGGTCATTTCCCTTTCCTGTTGCACCGTGAGAAACAAACTTTGTCTTTTCCATCCTGGCAATCTCAATCTGCTTTTTTGCAATAAGCGGTCTTGCAAGAGATGTTCCCATCAAATACCTGCCTTCATAGGCTGCATTTGCCCTGATAGCTGGAAAAATAAAATCAGTAACAAATTCTTCCTTAATATCCTCGACGTAAACCTTTGATGCACCTGTCTTCAGAGCTTTTTTTTCAGCTTCTTTCAGGTCATCACTCTGTCCTAAATCTGCAACAAACGCAATAACATCATATCCTTTCTCAGCAAGCCATTTCAAGATTACCGATGTATCCAAGCCGCCGCTGTATGCAAGAATGATTTTTTCCTTTTTCATGAGCATCACCAATTGCTGAGTTTGTGGGATGATATTTATATTTATTGCTCAAAATCTGGTTAATCTTTTTATATTCCGTTATTATTCCTTCTGTATATGACACGTATTGATAGAAAACAGAAGATACAACAGGAACTATTTGATGCACTCAGGGAACTTTTTATAGCTGATAAATCCAAGGAATTATCTCCTGAGGATAAACGGGCAGTTGAAGTCTTTGATGTCAGATTGCCTAATTCAGAAATAGGCGCATATTCATGGGGGCGTCCGCCGGGAATTTATGATATTGGATTCTCAAATACTGAAAAATGGCAGGATGTTCTATTAACTCCAGTTCGTGCTCCTGCTCCTGATGGTGACAACTATAAAGAATCAGTTGAGTTTTACTGGGCGAATATTTCCTTAAGGACTCATAGATCACCATTCCTTATTTTTGGGTATGAGCGTCAGTTTTCTTTATCAAGAAATTACAAAGGCATTATGAATCGGTTCAAATCAGAATTTGATGTGGATAAAACAGAGTATCTCCATTCTGTTATTACAAATACCTATGGGCATGGTGCACAAGGTTCGGATACCTGCAATTTAGAATCATGGTGCATGACTATTAAGGTTCCTCGTATTGTAGAAATGGATTCACATGGGCAGATTTATGTTGTTCCTGCTCAGAATAGGGCAAAGCAGATGTATGAAAGGATACAACTTGCATACAGCCTTATCTTGGTTAATGAAGCAATGTCAAGAGCAGGAATATTACCAGTCCAAAGATAAGGATTTAGAAGTGAATAACTTTTTATACAACCATCCCTGATTTAGTTATATGCTCCTCGTTAAATCCCTCACGAAAAAATACAAGGATTTCACAGCAGTAGATAACATCTCATTTGATGTAAAAAAAGGCGAGATATTCGGAATGCTCGGTCCAAACGGAGCAGGGAAATCAACATTAATGAAAATGCTTAACGGGTTTATTGCCCCGACATCAGGGGATGCATTTATCGACGGCATTTCAATTAATGAGCTGAAAAAAATACGCAAATTAATCGGCTGGGTTCCTCAGGAAGACTCTTTCTATGACAACCTTACAGTTATAGAAAACATAAATTATTTTGGCTCGCTCTACAAGATTCCAAAAGATAAGCTTTACTTAAAATCCGTCGAGCTTGCAAAGATGCACGGAATTGATAATAAGCTGGCATCTCTTGCAAAAAACCTTTCAGGAGGAATGAAAAAGCGGCTTAGCATTGCAATTGCATTAATACACGAGCCAAAGCTTTTATTTATGGACGAGCCGACAGTCGGAGTTGATCCCATATCGAGAAATTCGCTGTTTGATGTTATCGAGGAAATAAAGAAAAAAGGAATTACAATTATTTACACATCACATTATCTTCCTGAAATTGAAAGGCTGTGCGACAGAGTCGGGATAATGAAAAAAGGAAAGCTTCTCATGGTGTCAAAGCCGCAGGAACTAAAAAAGAAATACTCGACTCTCGACGAGGCATTCATAAATATTATGCAGGATGATTAAAATGCTGCCTGTGCTTAAGAAGGACTTGAGGCTGTTTTTCAGGGACAAGCGGAATTTGATTCTTGTAATCCTGACTCCGATAATTATCATGTTTATTCTCGGCAATATTTTCAGCGGGACAGAAAAGGAGGATTACCTCAAAAACATCAGGCTCCTTGTATGCAATTCAGATGCAAATTTTTTGCTTCCTGATTATTTTGATGCAAAGACAATTGAGAACTGCACTGGAAATGCGCAAAGGCTTGTATCAGAAGGGAAATTCAGGGGAGCAATTATTGTGCCTGAAAATTTTAGCAAAGGCATAAGAAATGGATTTGGAACTTCCCTTACTGTTTATCTCGACAATTCTGAGCCGCAGACAGCATTTGCATTAAGCACTGCAATAGAGGCATTTGTC
>CAZXRI010000004.1:0-986 GCA_964642765.1 uncultured Methanosarcinales archaeon
GCAATTATCAAATCAGCCAGAGGTATTGTCATGCCATTTTTCTCATAGCGATATTTTAGCCCAGCCATAATCTCTGCTGTTACTCTGGATGCCTTTAAGCAATGGAATCTATCGAGGAATTCTAATGCCCTTTCCTGATTATGGGATAACTTTGCTTTTATTCCGAGGAGAAATTCAAAATATGTTATAAAGCTGATTTGAGGCGGATGGTTATCAAGCCCAGCCAGATTTGCCTTTCTTTTTTTTCTATCGCAATCAAAATAGAAGTATCCAGCAGATAACTCATTGTCTGTACCCTTTTTCCTTTCTCAAACTAGTTGTAAACCTTTCAAGCTCATCAGCTTCTTTATCAGAGATTATTTTATCGCATAACAATACATCATCCCAACTACTTTTTGATTTTTCCTTATAGCTGATTACCATCTTCTCAAAAAATTTTCCTGTTCTCATCTTATTCCTTGCTGCCATGCTTTTGAATTCATGCCATACGTCATCATCTATATCCTTTATAGTCTTGACTGTGTTCATGTTATATGTAATAAAGTAATACTTATATTTAAAGATTACCACCCATTTCCCCAAAGTATTTAATCCCAGATGTTATCCATTCTGCAAATATGCCAGCAAAACCACTCAACAGCAAGGAAGTAAAGGAAATCATCAGGCAGATTAAAGAGCAGTGGGATGCTAAAGATATTGACTTGAATTATTCATTTTTCCTCTCTGGGAAGGACAAGGTTTACATTATCAATAAAGAGATTGTGAATTATGAAATGGGCAATCTTCGGATTAACTCCATTGGGCTGTATTTTGGTGAGCTGGTCGATGATTCCCTCAGGCTTAGCATTGAAGGTTCTCAGATTGTAGGTAAATTTGCAAGGAAGAATGTTGTTGAGGTTGATTCTGAGATTGCAAGAAAATGGCTGAAAGGCGAGCAAATTGAGATTGATGGCAAAGAATTAAAAGGATTTGTAATAATAAGGCAT
>CAZXRI010000004.1:996-7502 GCA_964642765.1 uncultured Methanosarcinales archaeon
TCTCAGGGAAAAATCCTGAATTATGTGCCCAAGACAAGAAGAATTAGGGCAAGTGATTGAGCTTAGAATATCTCATACTTACTGAATAATGATAAAAAAGTTTATATATACAATTTATATTTTATAATCTTATGCCATTTTTGAAGATGCCGAAGAGAGCAAAGATAGAGCATCTCGTTACAACGCTAAATCTTGAACCAACGCATGCAGCACATATTTCTTTTGACGATATCCGAGATAAAGTAGATTCCATGAGCATTTCAGATATTCTTATTCTGCTTTCCAGTCCAGGGCTTAAGGAATGGAAATTTACTGATGATATAAGGACATTTAGCCATGATGTTCTGGGAAAAAGAATGGCTGACTTAGAATCAAACAGGGATTTGATTATGAGAATAATCATGCAGGGAGTCTTTCCGAGAACAAAATTTGACAATGTTGATGTAACAGATTATCTCGGGAAATATGAGTTTTTGGTTTCACATGCTTTTCCTCAAGCAAAAGGCGATGAGATAAGGGAGATTCTTCTCGATGAAATTGATGCGAAGAATGTAGATAAGATTATGACCGAGATTATAAGGTTCAGAAATGAAATTCCGCTTTATCTTGATAATCCAAATAAAAATCCGAGCAGGGAGTTTGACGCACTCAGAGACACACCTGTTAATCTCAGATTTTATTATCCTTCATCCGACTCAGTAAATTCTCCTCTTTATATCTGTACAAAAAGAAAAGCTGATGATAGAATAGGACTGAAAATACCCAGATATGTGGTAAAAGGATTAAGGGAATCTCAACATGCTGAGAAAGGATTGAATCTTAGCCCATTTAATAAAAACCTCAGAGAGTATTTGTATGATAGAAAGGGCTTAAGTAAGGCACAAGCCCGTGACATTGTCGGCATTCAGATTGCTGTTCCAGATAAGATGTCTTTAGACAAGGTTAAGGAGTATATTACAATGAGCCGAGATATTAAGGTTCTTGAATTGCAGGATTATTACGAAAAGCCATTTGGACCTTATCATGCTATCCATATGACCGTAAGGTATTCCCCGAGCAGAAGTTCATCAAACAGAAAGTCCAGTTTAAATAATAATGTTGAACTGCTTTTCTATGACTCTATTGAGATAATTCTCATTGAGCAGTGTTATGCTGTAAGCTCAAATTTTGGCCCTGAGGGATATTATAGAAGGATGACTGCACAGGAGCAGGGCATTGTTGATAAAAGCGTTGAGTATGGAAAATTGAGAGTATCTAAATTTACTAATCATGAAAAAAGATTTGTTGCTGAAACCAGAAAAAGGATTTGTGATGTGCTTGCTAATATTTGATGATTATTCTGCTTCCTGTCTGATTCCCCATCTTCGATACTCAATTCCAAGTGCATCCCACAACTTTGTAGTCGGTGAATAGTTTGTTGCACACTTTACAGAGCCACCATACCTAAATGGAATTTCTTCAATAAACCTGTCTGTCCCTATTACTTCTGCTCCAGTATTTGTGCTACAAAGCGGATTATTTTGATTTGCGATAACGATTGATTTGCCATTATACTGTATCACAAGAAAATTATTTGGAAATAAACCATCTAAACATTTAACTGCATTAACGTTGACTCCATGCCTTTCCCTAATACCCCTGAATAGCGTTTCATTCTGTGCATAATAATCTACTTCTACAAAAAGAGCATTTCCAGAAGGCACATAACCTACTGTTAAGTCTATATGTGACAAATCAAATACATTATCTCCAAAATTAAATGGTCTATTTGGTGCATATAAAATTTCTGCGTCAGAAAAAAATCTCCTGAAACGTTCATCATCTCTCAACTTTTTCTCTATCTCTTCTCTTATGCTTTCTGATGCTAAAACAAAACCATCACCAAAAACATAATTGCCTCCCTTTCCTAAACCTTCAAAATACCTGTTCGGAATATATAACCCATTTCTTTCAACATAAGCATCATTTGGCCAGTTTTCTTGAGTTGCGTAAACATCAAATCCAGTTTTTTTTAGAGCATGACCAATTGCTTTTCTCTCTGGCTTTGATAATTTGCCGGCATTTTTTTTAAGCCCAAAGATTAGCTTAGGTGTTGTGTTATCTAATGCTATCTCTTCCAGACCATTTGGAGTAATTATTCCTATTGCACGCATTATTAACCACCATGTAAGTATTATTTTATATCATTTCACAACACGAAGTGTCGTCTCATATCCCAATCCTTTTATTTTGTAGAAAGTATCTTCTCTGAAATTGTTTGCAATAATTATAAGTTCTTGAGCAATTATATACTGCCTGTCAGGATTTCCTAATAACTCTTGTTTTCTCTTAGCAGATTTATCTTCATCTATATCTGCCAGCAGTGTGATATTATCATGATATGATGTATCTCCGAGGTCAGATGTCATCTCTGCAGAATCCTTGCCAAGACTTTTTTCTCTCATATATTCGAAATGTGGAACAGCCAGACCATGCAGAATGCCTGATTCAACTAAATTATTTCCTAACGAATATAACTCCCTTGTTGTTGCACTAATTAATTTATCCCTGAGCTTTATTATCAATTCTAAATCACTATCCCTTATATCTCCGTTTGCTGTTGTTGAGAATTTGCCTTTCCTGTATTTAATGTGTTTTCCTCTTCTAAGGTCTCCCAAGAACATATTAAGATGCGTTAATATAACTATGCTTTTATAGGCATTATGGAGAACATCAACCTGATCAAATGGCTTGGTTCGTGTATATCCCGACTCTGAATAATCATGAGCAACAATATCATAATCCATATCAATTGAATTGTGAATCCTATCTGCTAATCTGACAATAGTTGCCTTTACCCTTGACTGCAATCCTACCTCAAGATAATGCTCACCATGTCTTTTTCTCCTTAGATTAAATAGCTGGTAATTTGATTCGTTATAGCTAAATTTCTCTTTGTATCTTGTCAGAAGGCGTATTGCATCCAATGTTTCTGTTACAAATTCATCAGGGTTTGGAAAACTATCTGTGCCTATTCCAGATATTATGCCTTCCAGCTCATCTTTTATTTGAGCATACCTTCCATCACGCAATCCGTCTATTGTATAAGAGATTCTACTTACTTCACCATTCAAAAAGTCTCTTAACGTATTAAGTGTTTGACGATGAATATCCTGCTCTGATTTTAAAGTGGCTTTGGATTTTGCATATTGAGAGCTGAGATTTTGCGCAGTTTTCTTCCCTCTTGTAAAGATAGCATTCAAATATTGTAAGTCGTCAATGTCAAACCAATTTTGACCATATTGCTGGATGACATATTCTTCGCAGGCTGATATAAATTCAATTCCCAGAGTAGGATATTTAGATAGCTGAATAAGGCTGTTTACTCTTTTCATATCCTCGAGATGTTCTTCAATATCAGGAATGTCCTCGACATACTCATGCAAAAGCGCATCAACAAGGATTGATAAGTCAGCATCTGCTCCTGTTAGATGGTCAGTTAGTATTCTGAATATTGGAGTTATATGCCCTTGAAAGTATTCTGCATTATTCTTCCTCTGTTTGCCGTTGTGAAAATCCCTTGATAAACCTGCAACTCTCTTAAGAAGCTCAAACCAATGAGTTTTTTCGCTTATTGTAGGGTTATATCCGAGATAGTATCCAATGTCCTTTGTATTTCTGAGAACATCATCTAAATAAAGATAATCTTTCTCATCAGTATTCTCAGGATCCGCAACACTTTCTTGCTCGTTCATGTTTTTTATTATTTGATAGTGATGATAACATTAATGGGTTTATAAACTTTTTTGTGTTCTATTTATTTTATTGTGCAGAGATTAAAGAAATCTTCAGTGTTGCTAATGGTGATTTTAATTGCGAGATAATACTTCTTTGTATGTCAATTGAGGATTTGTCAGCTTCAGTCATTAGCGTCCTCGCTGATATAAAATTTGATTTTCTTAGTACAATTGAATTTCTGTCAGAAAAATCCCGATTCAGTTTCCCCTTGATTTTCTCGACGTGATTTCCTGCTTTTAATTCAATCTCAATAAAATCAGATTTGCATGAATCAATAAATCCCCTGAGCTTGTCAAAATCAAAGTTTGCATTAATGCCTATTATGCAATCCCCGTTTTTCGTCAGAAAATCCTCTTTTGTTATCTCAATGGTGTTTTTGTGCGTGCCGAGAACATTCTCATGACCATAAGCATTGAAAGAATAAGTTTGCATTGTAATATGATAAATAAGCATGAGGCTAATTTATTTAATCATGTCCTCGATTGGCTTTTTCTTTTCTGCCTGCTGCTTTGTCAAATCAACACCCATCTCCTTGAGTGAATTTACGTGCATCTTAATAAGCTGTTCGACGATGTTTACCATTTTTAAAAGCTCTTCGCGCTCTTTTACAAGTGTATTAAGAGAGCCTTTGTGGAAGCCGATTTGCTCATCCTTGTTTTGCTTGGTTTTGTCTGTCATTTTGTTTCACAATTATTTCCTTATTTCTTATATTTCTCGTCCAACTGCTTTTGCAATTGGCTTTAACTCGCGAATCATCTTTGCGAAATTTTCAGGCGTAAGGCTCTGGTCTCCGTCGGAAAGTGCATTCTCAGGATCAGGATGAACCTCAATTATCAATCCATCTGCACCGCATGCAACAGATGCCTTGCTCATTGGACTTACTAAATCATACTTTCCTGTGCCATGGCTTGGATCAACGATAATCGGAAGATGCGTTTCTTTTTTTATTACCGGCACAATGTTTAAGTCAAGCGTGTTTCTTGTGTGGTTGCAGAATGTCCTGATGCCTCTTTCACAGAGGATGACATTCGGATTTCCCTCGGAGATTATGTATTCTGCGCTCATCAGCAAGTCCATCATTGTTGCTGACATTCCTCTTTTCAATAGAACGGGCTTTTTTGATTTCCCAACTGCCTTTAGCAATGCAAAGTTCTGCATATTTCTTGTTCCTATCTGGTAAACATCAATGTATTTTTCTAGCAATGGCACATCTGCTGTATCAACAATCTCTGTTACTATTGGCAAGCCTGTTTTTTCCCGAGCCTTTGCAAGTAGCTTTAATCCCTGCTCGCCCATTCCCTGAAAGCTGTATGGAGATGATCTTGGCTTATATGCCCCTCCTCTAAGAAGCTTTGCTCCTGCTTTTTTTACCTCAATCGCTGTTTTCATTAATTGCTCCTCATTCTCGACAGAGCAAGGTCCTGCAATAACAACAATTTCATTGCCGCCTATCTTAACTCCATTAATCTCAACAATTGTATTTTCTTTCTGAAATTCCCTGCTGACAAGCTTGTAAGGCTTTAGAATTGGCAATACATCTTCAATACTCGGGATTGCTTTAAGCTGGTCTTCTTTGATAAGATGCTCGTCGCCGATTGCTCCGATAACTGTTCTCTCGACTCCTTTTGACGGATGAGCTTTCAGCCCCATCTCTTCTATCTTCTTGATTACGTGCTGGATTTCCTTCTCGGAAGCTCCCTGCTTCATGACGACTATCATTTTGACTTTAGTAACCTCCTGACATTTTCAGCGATATTTTCAGAGGATAAGCCATATTTCTTATATAATTCTTGCGGCGTTCCTGACTCTGCATATGAATCTTTCAAGCCGATTTTCTCAAATTTGAATGCAAACTTTCCCGCTAGTGTATCTGCAACTGCTGTTCCCAATCCACCGATAATGTTATGGTCTTCTGCTGTTATTACAACTCCTGTTTCCTTTGCGAGCTTGACAACCAATTCCTCGTCGAGTGGCTTGATTGTATGAATGTTTACAATGATAATTTCGATTTTTTCCGCAGCAAGAATTTCAGCTGCTTTCAATGCTTCTGGCACAAGAGCTCCTGTTGCGAATATTACAGCATGCTTTCCTTTTCTTACAACAACTCCTTTTCCGATTTGGAATTTGTATTTATCGTCGAATATTATCGGAAGCTTGTCTCTGGTTAATCTCATGTAAACAGGACCATTATGCTCTGCTATTGCATAAACAGCCTTTTCTGTTTCAACAGCATCGCATGGATTCAACACAACCATGTTTGGCAATGAGCGGTAAACAGCAAAATCCTCGATACATTGTGCTGATGTTCCGTCTTCACCAACCTGAATTCCTCCGTGAGAGCCAATGACTTTTACATTTGCATTCATCCTACTGAGAGAATTTCTTATCTGCTCAAATGCTCTCTCAGAAAATATGGCAAATGTATTTGCAAACGAGATTTTTCCGCATGATGCAAGCCCAGCTGCACAAACTACCATATCCTGCTCTGAAATGCCAACGTTGAAATATCTATCAGGAAATTCCTTGCCAAATGCATTGCTCCTTGTTGATTTGCCTAAGTCAGCATCTATGACAACAACATTAGGATTCTTCTTGCCGAGTGCAATCAGGGCTTTTCCGTATCCGTCTCTGGTTGCGATTGGTTTTGTGTCGGACATTTTATTATGTGAATAATTGCAGATTATAAATATTTATCTTTAGGTTATCTCTTAATACTTAATATTCAATTC
>CAZXRI010000004.1:7512-16871 GCA_964642765.1 uncultured Methanosarcinales archaeon
TCCTCGTCTGGCTTTTATCCCTTTCTGCCATGGATGCCTTATTCTATCTATACTAGATACATAATCAGCTAATTCAATAATCTCTTTCGGAGCATCCCTTCCTGTGAATATTAATTCAGCATGCCCATGATTGGCAATTAACCTTTTTGCTTCATCAATTGAAATAAGCCCCTTGTCTAAGACGCAGTTTATCTCATCAAGAATTACAAGGTCGTATTCTTTTGAATTGATTATTTCCTTTGCTTTTTCAAGCCCTCTTTCTGCAGCTTTTCTTTCCTCTATGTCAGGCTGGAAAACAAACCTTGTCCCTGTATCGCTGAAATCAAACAATGTTCTTTGCATCTTTGAATTATTGAGAGCATCAACGCCATATTGCTCGATTGTAATGTTAGGAACAACAAGGTTTTTCACTGCCATTAATTCCCCTGTCTTGCCGCTCTTGAGAAATTGAATCATGTAAACTTTATATCCATATCCGATTGCCCTTAATGCCAAGCCGATTGCTGCTGTTGTCTTTCCTTTTCCGTCGCCTGTTATGACATGAAACAAGCCGAGCTTTTCCTTATTATCCTCTCCCTCTACAATAACAGGCTTTTTTAATTTGGTCACCATTTTGGATTTTGTAAGTTAAACTATCGAGATGCTTTTAATCCCCCAAGTCATGAATATCTGGATTGTATTTATTCTTTTTGGATTGGCATAAGGATTACTCGCCATAAACATTTAATAGTTCAATCGCCTCCTTATCATAAATGAATAAAAAAGTAATAATTATCGGCGGCGGAATTATCGGACTTTCTATTGGATACAATATCATAAAGAAAAATTCTGGTGATTCTGATGTAAATCCCAATGTGATTATCCTCGATAAAGGCTTATTTGGAAAGGAAGCGTCATGGGCTGCCGCAGGAATGTTAAGGCCGCAGTCAGAGTTTGAAGACGAGAATCTCCTCAGGCTTTGTGTTGAGAGCATTAAACTATATCCTGAATTTGCAAAGCAGCTTGAGATTGATAGCGGGATTTGCATCAATTATCGGACAGAAGGGACAATTATCCTTGCCTTGGATAATGAGCAATCAAATGAGCTTGATAAAAGATATAAAACGCAGAAAAATCTCGGCATGAAAATTGAGAGGCTTTCAAACAGCGAGCTTTTGAGATTGTCTCCTAATGCTCATCCCACTCCTGAAGGAGCTGTCCTAATTCCAGGAGACCATTGGGCTGATAATCGGCTTATTGTCAATGCACTTATCAAAGCATTGCAAAACAAAAAAGCTGAGATGCATGAAAACTGCGAGACATTTTCTTATATTTACGACGGAGATAAGGTAATAGGCGTTCAAACATCACAAGGAAAATTCTTCGGTAATTTTGTTGTGAACTGTGCAGGAAGCTGGGCATCGCAGATTAAAGCAAAGGATAAAAGCCATGTTCCGAATGTAAAGCCGATTCTCGGGCAGATTGTCAGCGTGAAAACACCTGACTGGCTGATCAGGCATAATATTTGCACGTTTGGCTCTTATCTTGCTGCAAGGGATAAAAACACAGTCATTATCGGCTCGACAATGGAAGATGCTGGCTTCGAGAAGAGAAATACTATTTCCGGTGTTAATCAGTTATTAGAGAATGCTGTTAAGCTTGTTCCTAAACTTTCATCTTGTGAGATAACTGATTTGTGGTCTGGATTAAGGCCTGCTGCTCCTGATTTGCTTCCTATTCTCGGGAAAACAAATGCAGATGGATTGATAATTGCAACAGGAACTTACAGGAATGGGATTCTTTTGACTCCTATCGTCGGGAAATTGGTTTCTGAGCTGATTCTAAATGATAATGAGGATGAATTGCTAAATCATTTTGGGATTGGAAGGTTTTACTGTTAAGCCTTCTTCCATCTCGTGCCGTGGGAAGTATCTTCAAGAACAATTCCTTTATCACTTAGAATCTTTCTTATCTCATCTGCCCGCTTAAAATCCTTGTTTTTTCTCGCTGAATTTCTCTCGTCAATCAATTTCTGGATTTCTTCGTCAAGAGATTCTTCCTCGAATTTCATCACGCCAATTACAGAATCAATTTCCCTGAGAAAGCCGATTATTTTTTCAGAATCGTTTTTGCCGAGAGAGTTTTCATTCATGAGGATGTTAATCTCCTTGGCAAACTCAAACAATGCTGCAAGCGCCTCTGATATTCCCAAGTCATTATCCATTGCACTGTCAAATGCTTTTCTTGTGTCTGCGATTAGCTGCTCAACCTTAGGGTTTTCTTTTGCATCTTTCTGCTCTCTTAGCTTTAGAATCAAATCATCAAATCTCTGGACAGTATTCTGAGCTCCTGAAAGTGCCTCTTCTGTGAAATTTAATTGCTGCCTGTAATGTGTTGAGAGAAGCAAATACCTTATTGCCCGTGGATTGTAATTCTTCGAGAGCAAATCCCTTAATGTATAAAAATTTCCCAATGACTTGGACATCTTTCTTCCATTGACAAGCAGATGCTCGTTATGAATCCAGAAATGGACGAACTTTTTTCCTGTCGAGCCTATTGATTGTGCTATCTCATTCTCGTGATGCGGAAATATTAAATCAACTCCTCCTGTATGGATGTCAAATTCCTCTCCCAGATATTTCATGTTCATTGCACTGCATTCAATATGCCATCCCGGCCTGCCTTTTCCTAATTCTGTATCCCAGAAAACATCTCCATCATCCTTGTCATGGGCTTTCCACAGGCAGAAATCCTTAGCTTCATCCTTTGAATACTCGTCGTGTTTTACTCTTGCTCCTTCTTTCAATGATTCAATGTGTGCATGGGACAGCTTTCCGTATTGCTTAAATTTTGATATTGCATAATATATCGAGTCATCAGGGCTTTTGTATGCAATGCCTTTATCGAGGAGCTTTTTGATTATATCTACCATCTCAGGAATATGCTCTGTTGCTTTCGGAAAGATTTCAGGCGTGTCTATGTTCAGGATTTTTATGTCATCGAGAAAGATTTTGGTATAATGCTCTGTATATTCGTTGAGGGAGATTTTCTTTTTTTGCGAGCCTTTGATTGTCTTGTCATCGACATCTGTTATGTTCATTGCGTGCTTTACAATGTATCCTTTATGCCTGAGATAACGCTTGAGAATGTCAGCACAGATATATGCACGAAAATTTCCTATGTGTGCAAAGTCATAGACAGTTGGGCCGCATGTATACATTCTTACTTCGTTGCCTATAAGCGGCTTGAATGTTTCCAGCTTTCTCGAGAGTGTATTGTATAGCTTGAGCATTTTAGTTTGTATTATTCATTACAAAATTAGAGATTAATTTATTGGCTTAAAAATTTATTGAAAATTTATGTCTTCCATTATTGATTATATTTGTCAGCCAAGCATCCTTCTGACATCAATAGCTTCAACAGATGCGATATTTTCCATTACCTTTACAGAATCCTCTAGCTCCTCGAGATTTTTGTTCTCGTCCATAACAAACATGACTTTAAGGGCTTTTAACCCGAATGCAATCGGTTCGACTGTAAATTTAATATTATTATTCCCGGTAAATTTGGAAACAGTTTCAGAAATCTGATTCTCTATTTTAGTTAAGTCAATATCTGCCTCACTGGGCATTATTCTCCATGTTATAGATACATTTGCCATCTTCGATAATGAATTTAATTAGGCCCTATGAATTTGCATTTTGGACATGTATATTTTGCTGCTACCCTTCTGCAATCGCTGCATCTTATTATTTCTGTTTCAGAGCATTTCGGGCATTTAAACTTTGCACTTCCTGAGAGATTAGTAATGCTTTTTCCGCATGAGATACAATTAATATTTGCCATTTTAGGAGGAGAATCAAAGGGGGATTTATAAATCTTACTGGCTCATTCTACAAAATCAATCTCACCGTCCATATAAATCCCTTTCATCAATTTTACAGGCCGCCAGTTATCAACAACAAGGCTTGCTTCAAGCCATTCTGCAAGCTCTTCAGGATTGCCTATTGTTGCGCTCAACCCGATTATCTGGATGTTTTTCAGGAGCTGCCTCAGGATTGTTATGATTATCTCGAGAGTTGGCCCTCTCTGCGTGTCATTAAGCATGTGAATCTCATCAACAGCAATTACCCTAATCTGTGAAATCCACGGCGAGTGATGCCTTATCAGCGAATCAAGCTTTTCTGATGTGCATATAATAAGGTCATAGTCAGCAAGATAGTTATCAGAAGAATCAATGTCGCCGATAGAAAGGGCTATCCTGACAAGATGTCCATATCTTTTTTTGAAATCATGAAATTTCTCTGATGCCAATGCTTTCAATGGGACAATGTAAACTGCCTTCCCCTTATGCTCGAGAATTGCCTTGATGCATGCAAGCTCTGCTATGAGAGTTTTTCCTGAGGCTGTTGGCGTGCATACTATAAGGTTTTTACCGTCGAGAAGACCTTTCTTGATGGCTTTTTCCTGAGCAGGCCTTAGCTCTGAGATTTCTTTCGAGAGGGATTCATATTGCTGTGGATGGAGATTATCTTTTATGTCGAGCAGATTCATGATTTCTTGGAGAGAAGCTGGATTAATAAATGTTGAGTTTGTGAGTTTTCAGAAATGTTTATATAATAGTTATACCCTGTCTAACATATGTAATGATGCAAAATGGAAACTGAAGTTATAATAAAAAAATGGGGAAATTCTCTCGGAGTTGTGCTTCCAGGAGAAATTGTGAAAGCCGAGAGATTAAACGAGAATGAAAGAATCACTATAGAAATTAAAAAAAGGCAGGTCGGCAAAGAATTTCTCGGATTGCTGAAAGACTGGAAAAAAAATCCGCAGGAAGCAAAGGATGAAGCAAGAAAGGGGTGGGAATAATGTCAGAATATTACTTTGATACTTATGCCCTAATCTGCCTTATACAGGATAATGAAAATTACAAAAGATTCTCTGACAGCATAATTTTAACAAGCCAATTTAATCTCGTCGAGCTTTATTATTCTATTCTGCAGGAATATGATGAGAAAAAGGCGAAAGATATTTATCTTAAATTCAAGAATTGTCTTGTTGAAGTTACCGACGATATTATATTTACAGCAATGGCTTTCAGGCTGAAAACAAAAAAGCAGAATCCGAAATCAAATATATCCTATGTTGACTGCATTGGATATGAATGTGCAAAAGCTAACAAGGTTAAATTTGTAACAGGAGATAAAGAATTCAAGGATTTTGAGAATGTTGAGTTTGTAAAATAAAAAATTCTGAGGAGAGAAGAGAATTGTCTGAATGGTTGTAAACTTTAATAATGGGATTTTATAAGAGTAAATCCAGATGATGGGATTGCTGAGAAGAGGGTTTAATTCAGAATTTAGAAATCATTATATAATTGAGAATACTCTGTTGCAAGTATGAGCGGAAAATATTTTATGGATATAGTAATTAATAAAGAGAAATTAAGAAGCGGAAATCCTGTTTTTGTTGCCCATTGTACAAGTTTAGGAATTGCTTCACAGGGAGATACAACTGAGGAAGCAATGAAAAATATTAAGGAAGCTATTGAGCTTTATCTTGAAGAACAGCCTGAGAAATTAAAAGAACTTGGTTCAGAGGAGTTTCCCATGTTTTCTGTGATTGAGGTAAAGAGTAATGCCTAAATTGCCTGTTGTATCAGGAAAAGATATTATCAGGGCATTAAATAAAATTGGCTATTCTCATGTCAGGACATCAGGAAGCCATGCGATTCTGAACAAGATAGATAAGAATTTTGGGAAAATAACAATTCCTGTTCCATTGCATGATGAACTCGCAAAAGGAACACTCAAAAGCATAATGAGGCAGGCAGATATCAGCTTAGAAAAATTATTGGAATTGATTTAATCTCAAAAAGAGAATAGAATCACATTTCAAAAAAAAAGTTTCCAATTCACATTAAAGAATTAGGCAATTAGTTCAATCCACCTCAACAACCTTCTCCATTCTTTTCTTTCCTGTCATCTCAATCATCCTGTCGAGAGCAATCCTGGCATAATATGCAATCCCGTCAGGAACCTTAATCTGGTTAATCACATTTCCTGAAACAAGCCCTTCAAGAACCCAGAGCAGATAAGCTGGGTTTATTCTGTACATTGTACTGCACAAACACATATTCTCCGAGAGAGAAACTATCAGCTTGTCTGGAAACATATTCTTCAGCCTGCTCACCAAATGAATCTCTGTGCCAATTGCCCATTTTGTTCCTTTTGGTGCATTGCTGACTGTCTGGATGATAAACTCCGTCGAGCCGATTAAATCAGCTTGCTGAAGAACATCATAAGTGCATTCAGGATGGACTATTATCTTGATTCCTGAAAACTTTTTTCTTACTGCTTCAATATCATCTGCCTTGAACTGCTGGTGCACGTAACAGAAGCCTTTCCACAATATTATCTTTGCATCCATTATTTTATCAGCCGAGTTTCCTCCTAATCTTTGCTTCGAGTCCCATAGGACAATGTCATCATCAGATATTCCAAGCTTTTTTGCAGCATACCTTCCCAGATGCTCGTCAGGGAAAAAGATAATCTTCTTGCCTGATGAAAAAATATTATCGAAGATTATCTCTGCATTGGATGATGTGCATGTTGCTCCGCTATTTTTTCCGCAGAATGCTTTTATCTTTGCTGTCGAGTTTATGTATGACACCGGAATATACTCGTCTGTAATTGAGGTTATTTCCTTCCATGCCTTATCAACATCAGGGTCATAAGCCATGTCAGCAAGAGAGCATCCTGCTTTCAAGTCAGGCAGAACAACAATCTGCTCTTTTCTTGAGAGAATATCAGCAGATTCTGCCATGAAATGAACACCGCAGAAAACAATATATTTTGCAGACTGCTTCATTGCAAGAAGGCAGAGCTTGTAAGAATCCCCGAGAAAGTCTGCATGATTCAGGATTTCTTCCCGCTGGTAATTATGCCCGAGAATTACAAGATTTTTTCCCAGCTTGTTTTTTGCTGAGATTATTCGTGAATCTATCTCAGGCTGAGAAAGCTTCAAATACTCATCTGGGATTTGGTTTATTGGAGACATATGTGGAGTAAAATGAATAGATTATTGTATTTAAAAGTTTCTTGACAACTCCTATTTGGAAAGTATTAAATATTTATTGCACTTCAAAAATTACATGAGCGAACCAAATAATGACGAGCATATCGAGCATGAACCATGCCCGATGTGCCATGAGAAATCTCTCGCGCTTAATGAGCATGAGACAGAGGTTCCATTCTTTGGCAGAGTTTTTTTATTCTCGATGACATGCCCTAATTGCAAATATCATGTTGCTGATGTTGAGTCTATTGAGCAGAAAGAGCCGAGCGTTTATACTTTTGAGATTTCTTCTGTTGATGACATGAAAGTCAGGGTTGTGAAATCAAGCTCTGCAACAGTTAAAATCCCTCATATAACAACAATCACGCCAGGGCCTGCTTCGCAAGGATATGTCTCAAACATAGAGGGGATTATTAATAGAGTTAAACATGCAATTGAAACAGCCCGTGATTCTGAAGAGGATGATGAGCTGAAACAAAAGGCAAAAAACATGCTTAAGAAACTTTTCAGGGTTCGCTGCGGCGAGGAGAAGCTGAAGATTATCATTGAAGACCCGACAGGGAATTCTGCCATTATATCAGATAAGGCTGAGAAGAAAACGCTTAAAGTCAAGAATAATTAGAAGGACTAAATCTGGACCATGTTCTTTTAGCTGAGAGCACATCCACTATACCTGCTTAACTGCTGAAAGCTCACTTCTCCTTCAAGTGTTTTGCCGTCTGCAAATTTCCATGTAGGATAACCCCTTATATTCTCTGCCTTGCATGCTTCTGTCTGAGATTCACCGTCAGAAGTCGAGCATTCAACATACACAATACTCTTCCAGCTGTCTCCAAACATCTTTTTCTGGTTATTGCAATGCCCGCACCAAAAAGCTCCGTACATTGCAACTCCTTTTTCAGATAGGCATTGAGCAAATTTATCGAGATTTACATTATCTTGCTGAGGAGAGCATGATGCAATCAGGAATATAACAGATAGAATCAAACCTGCAAACATTACCATGCTAATCCTAACCATGCATAGTATATTTTAATTGGCATATTTATATTTATCCAAATAGTTTATATACCAAAATAGATAATCCTTTTTCCATGGTCAAAGTCGGAATCATTGGCGGCTCGGGTGTTGATGACCCGAAGATAATGAAGGATGCAAAAAGGATAAAGCTGCATACACCATACGGCTCCACGTCGGATTTAATTGTTACCGGAACAGTAAGCAATGTTCAGGTTGTTATAATTCCGCGTCATGGAGATTCTCATAGAATAAATCCTACAAATATAAATTACCGCGCAAATATCTGGGCGATGAAAGAGCTTGGTGTAACGCATATTATTGCACCGACAGCATGCGGCTCTTTACGAGAAGAAATCAAGCCCGGTGATTTAGTATTCATAGACCAGTTTATTGACAGGACAACTAAAAGGCAGCAAACCTTTTACGAAGGAACAGAAGTCTGCCACATTTCAATGGCTGAACCTTTCTGTGAAAAAATCAGAAAAATCCTCGTCGGGATTGCAAAAGAGCAGAAATTCTCACATCATGCAAAAGGAACAATTGTAACAATTGAAGGGCCAAGATTCTCGACAAGAGCAGAATCAAACTTATTCAGAAGCTGGAATTGTGATGTGATTAACATGACAACTGTTCCTGAATGTGTTCTTGCTCGGGAAATGGGAATATGCTACCAGCCGATTGCAATGTCAACTGACTATGATTGCTGGCATGAATCAGAGGAAGCTGTTTCTGTTGATATGATTCTGAAGACAATGAAAGAAAATGCTGAGAAAGTCAAAAAGATTCTGGCTGAGGCAATTTCTCGTCTGAAAGATTGGGAATGTGAATGTAAGGATGCTGTTAAGAGCGCTAAGTTATGAAATTGATTTGTAATTAAACAAAATGCTCCAAGAAATAATAATATTTACTCTCGCGGTAATAATTGCATTCCTGATAAGAGCAATAATCAAACTCAGGCAGGATTACAAAGAGCTTCTCCACAAAAAGAAATCATCTGATGTTGTCCATGGCACATCATGGGAGCAGTTTGTCCCATTCATGAAAGATTTTCCATATTCAAAGGAGGATTTCAAGTTTATTGGAAAGCCTATTGACGGAATTGTTTTTTCCGACTATGAAATAGTATTTCTTGAGTTTAAGACAGGACAATCACGGCTGAATGATACCCAGAAAAACATAAAGAAAATCATAGAAGAAAGAAAAGTCAGGTTTGAAGAGATGAAATATTAAGAAATATCACATTATAGCAAGGGACATTAATAATCTGAATAATCAAATGAATC
>CAZXRI010000005.1:0-15886 GCA_964642765.1 uncultured Methanosarcinales archaeon
TGCCTCTCCGAGTCATACGAGGAGAAGCTGTCAGCTTGCTGACATCTGCTTAAAGTGTGCACGAATTCCTCCGAGTAACTCCGAGGATGTGCAATTGAATTAGATTGGCAGAAATTATTTATTATAGAAAAATGCCAATCTGATTTGCTGAAAATCCTAGGGATTTTCTTCAGCAGACCAATTAGCATTGTCGTGCTGCGTGTCAGCATGAAAAAAGGTTGTCGAGAAAGATTCCCTCTATTTCCTCTAATCCCTCTATCTCTCGCTAGTTTATCTTATCAAGTATCATATCTCAATCCTTTCAAACAAATAACTCCCAACAAACCCAATCACAACAATAACACAAGCAAGAATAATAATATCAGGAATTATTCCAATATGAGACAGACCTGTCAAACTTCCTCTCAATCCATCAACACCATAAGTCAGAGGGTCATAAGTTGTAATTAGATCAAGTGTCTTAGGCAATCCTTCTAGGGGAAACAATGCTCCTGACAGGAAAAAAATAGGCATAATCAGAAAATTCATTATCAAAGGAAAAGCCTGCATATCATCTAATCTTGAAGCTATTGCAGTTCCTAATGCAGTAAATAAAAGTGCAATCATAAACATAAATAATAATGCAAGAGGCAGATATAAAGGATTTGCAATTTTGAATCCTATAAGCAAGCAGATTATTGTAACGACAATCCCCTGAATCAATGCAACAGTTGCCCCTCCTAAAGTTCTGCCGAGCATAATTTTCCATCTCGGAACAGGCGCAACAAGAGTCTCTTTAAGAAAACCAAACTGCCTGTCCCAGATAACCTCAATACCTGTAAACATTGCAGTAAACAAAATGCTCATTGCAATAACTCCCGGAGCAAGAAAATCAAGATAATTTCCTCCTCCTGCTTTCTGGAAGATTGACCCAAACCCAAATCCGAATGCAAGCAAAAATAACAGGGGCTGACCTAACGCACCAACCATCCTCGGTTTTGAACGCCAGTATTTCTTCAATTGGCGAAGCCACATAATGTAGATTGCTCCCATTATCTTCCCCACACCCTTTTAGTGATTCTCATACTGTCTATAGATGCAGAGGATTCTTCTCTTATTACCCTGCCTGTCATCTTAAGAAATGCATCCTCGAGCGAATTTGTTTCTGTCGAAACTTTCAATTCCTTTGAAGTTCCTTGCGCAATAATCTTCCCATGGTCAATAACAGCAATCCTGTCTGCAACCTTATCTGCCTCTTCCATATAATGCGTTGTGAAAAAAACAGTCATTCCTTTTTCTTTGTTAAGATTCTTCAGGTATTCCCACATCCTATTTCTTGTCTGAGGATCAAGCCCGATAGTCGGCTCGTCTAGGAATAAAATCCTTGGTTCATGTATCAAGCCTCTGGCAATTTCAAGTCGTCTTTTCATTCCTCCTGAGAATGTCTTTACAAGGCTTTTTCTCCTGTCCCACAAATCAACAAACTTCATAAGCTCTTCAATTTTCTTCTTGCGGATTTTTGCAGGAACATGATAAAACACAGCATGAAACTCAAGATTTTCATAAGCAGTAAGGTCATCGTCAAGGCTTGGATCCTGAAACACAATACCGAATGACTTTCTGGCTTGTTCCTGCTCCTTAACAGGATTAAACCCATTAACAAGAATCTCTCCTGAATTAGGATGAAGCAATGTTGTAAGCATTTTTATTGTTGTTGTCTTGCCTGCTCCGTTTGGACCGAGAAAAGCAAACATCTCCCCTTGATTCACCGAGAATGAAATATCATTTACAGCAATAAAATCCTTGAACTTTTTTGTGAGATTGTTTACAGAGATTGCTGATTTGGATTCGTTTTGTAAAATATTTTTGTCAGGATTTTGCATGATAAAAATGACAATGAATATGTTTGATATAAAGGTTTCTTTGGCGAGGTTGTATCTTTAAATTTCAAAATAAAATATTTCATATCATAAAATCCAAACCCTTAAATATTCAAATCATTCAGTTTAATCAATGCCCAAACAAACAAGAAATTTCAACCCGTGGCACGACGTTTCTCCCGGAGAAAAATGCCCGACGGAAATCAATGCAATAATTGAAGTTCCAATGGGCTCCTCGACAAAATATGAGATTGACAAAGAAACAGGAATGATAAAGCTCGACAGGGTTCTTTACAGCCCGGTTCATTATCCTGCAGATTACGGATTTATCCCGAGGACTTACTGGGAAGATGATGACCCTCTTGATATAATTGTAATATCCAACTTTCCTGTTAATCCATTAACGCTTGTAAAGGCGCGCCCTGTCGGTGTTTTAAGAATGATTGACAAGGAAAGAGACGACACAAAAATAATTGCAGTCCACAGCACTGATCCAAGATTCGACGGAATAAAAAACCTAAAGGACATTTCCGAGCATACAATAAAGGAATTAAGGCATTTCTTCGAGATATACAAAGAGCTTCAGGGAGTCAAGGTAACGGTAGTTGAATTCAAGGATAAGGAATTTGCATACAGGTTTATTGAGAAGGGAATCAAGCTGTATAAAGAGAAGTTTGAAAAATAATCATTATTAAATCCTGCGAGTTACTACTTCTAGAGAGTAATCTTTATATATGCGAACATTCCTCTTCTATAAATATAATCTCCCGAGAGCAAAATGCAAGAAATATACATATTAGGAGTATCGCACATAAAGGCTAACCTAAAGCCTGTATTGAGAGAGTTAAAAAATCTCCGTATAGATAGAAACACTACCGTCTATATAGAACCAAAAAAATCAATCTTAACAGCAGAGCAAAAGTGCCTAAACTCCTCGATAGAATATTTCTTCAGGAAAACTCTTAGTTATATTGCATCAAAAGAATCCAGAATAATCCCATTAAACAAAGATATAATGCACTCACACAACACTTCTGAGTTATTCACAAAATACTCACTCCAACTCGCAGAGGAAGAGTACATGGCTGAAATAATATCTTCGTCAGAGAATTCCCATGCTTTTGGCAGGATAATTGTCATAATAGGAGACCTTCATGCACAGAGACTTGCATCAATCCTCAGAAATAAAGCAAAGCTGGCAAGATACATCAAACTCGCTCCAATAACACCTGACGACATATTTGCACAAAGCATACGGGCATATCTTGATGGAAAATCAGCAGAATACATAAGCCCTGAATGGCTCTCTATAATAAACTCTGAAATAAGAAAATGCTTCTCACTAAAAAGCAAGCCCAACAAAACACCTCAGGAAAATTTCTGGAAATCTAAGCCATCATATCAAAAATATCTCAAAGCATCCTATAATCTTATGCAGAAATATCCGCATGAGAATTATAAAATAACATCTCAGGCAGGAGAAGAAACACTCTTGACAAACCATCTCGCTGCACGGATTGTAACAAGAATATCCGCAAATCCGTCTGACCATCCAATATTGGGATTCCCTTATGATGGCATGGGCATAATCTCACAGGAATAAAAATATGACAATATCCCTTTAATTTTCAGGGCTTGCTCACAAAAGTTTCCTTCCCATCTCAGTAAGCTTCACAATCTTATTCCTGCCATTTTTCTTAACAACAACAAGCCCGGCAGTTTCCATCTTATTAATTCTCTTTCTAGTTGTTGTCTTAGTAATGCTAAACTGCTTGCTGACATTCTTAAACGAAATCCTCTCGTTATTGTTCACATAATTGAGAATCTCATGAATATCGTCGGTAATGTCATAAACCTCGCTCTTCTTTGATTTTGGAATGTCCTTGAACTCCTGCTCAAGAAGTGAAATCTCCTGCTGGCTCAATGTATTGGGATTCACATTAAGCATAAAAATAGCCTTATTCATCATAATATCCTCATTGATATTGTAAATCAGCTTCATCACATTCCCAAAGCCGTACATATTAATCAGGTAATCCAGCCTGTCTAGGAGAATGGCTGATTTCTTATTACTCTTGATGAAACCTGCAATTTTCTCAGCAACATCACTTATATCTGTGCATGTAGCATACTCTTTAATTTTCTTATTGCTCAGCATGACAATATTTGCGCTCCTTCCAAACTTCTTCCTGACAGCAGACGGATTTGCCCTTGTAATGCAGATGCCCTTATATCCTTCACCCATCATTTGCGAGAAAACATCATAAGCCTTGTCAGGGATATTCTCCTTAATAAGATAAGAATTACTCTCTACAGGAAGCACTGCCTCATTATCTTTCATAATACCACCTCACTGCCAGATTGTATAAGATAGGAATATAAAAAACTATTTATTCCACAAATTTTAAATATCAGCATGGCATGAAATAACTCAAATGCAGCAGGTCCATCTTCACCAAAGCAAACCATCGGATATAAACTCGATTGGCAATATTAAACACATAGATAATTTCAGGACATCTGAGTATAGGGTATTCTATGCATCATCATATTTCAACATAGACTTATTCTACGAGATAGACTGGCACAGGGAGCATATTAAAAAGCTGGACAGATATTCACAAAAGCCTCACCTTTTTCACAAGGAATATTCAACTGAAACGCCTCATGAAAGGCACAAAAGCCATTTTACTGAGCATGTAATTGAAGGCATACCATTCCACAAAAAGATTCTCGAAGAGCATGAAAAGCGCCTGAAAGCAATCCTGAGCATGATGCAGAAAAGGATATACAAAAAAATAGTTTCCATTTCAAAAAAGTATGGAGGAACGCCTGAATATTTTATATACGACAAGGCAAACAGGAAATTTTTCTTCGTCGTGGAGCATCTCGACGATGCAAAAAAGCACTGGATTTACCTTGTCAGCGAAAAACACCAATACTGTGATGTAATCTGCCTGAAATAATCTGAATAATTAATCCAAAAACAATTTCCCTTTATATCACTATTTTTATAAATGCTCCAATGATAAACAGTCCAAAGAGAAAAATGAAAAAAATCCTGATGCTTTCAATAGTATTTCTGGTGTTTATAATCTCCCTGCCGATAATTAAGGCAGATGAGATAATAATTAATTCAAAAGACTGGAAGGATGTCTATGCAGGAACCCAATATGGATTTCTTACTGGGATACAGCCGAAATTCTTAGCAAGTGAAAAGCACGGTGCTTTGCTTATGAATGAGATGCAAAAGGAAAACAACAAGATAGAGGTTTTCAGTTCGCAGAAAAATTCGTTTGTGTTTGGCTATGGTCCTACACTAAAGCAGGCAGGATTTGATGTAACAGAAACCCAATTTAAAACATTAACACTTGACTTGGCTAAAAAGCTTACTGATATAAACAACTACATAATAATTGATGATTCTTATGGATATAATGCAATAGCTGTTGCTCCTTATGCAATAATAAGCAAATCCTATGTCCTTTTTGCAGATAGTAATAATATAGGGGAGATAGCAAGCTTTCTAAATTCAAAGCAGATAGACAAAATCCTGATATATGGGCATGTTGACAGGGAAGTTCGTGATAGGCTGTCTCAATTTAAGCCTGAGATTATTAACAAGGACGGCGATAGGTTTGCTAACAATGTTGAGATAGTAAAAAAGTACAAGGGAATCAGCAATACAAAACAAGTTCTCCTTAGCAACGGCGAGTTTATAGAGAATGAAATAATGTCAGGAGCACAGCCTGTATTATTTGTCGGGAGGGATAATGTTCCTGATAAAATAAGGGATTACATAAAAAACAGCGATATTGAGGTTGGTGTCCTGATTGGCAATGAGCTTGTTGGAACAGCAACAGTCGTTAGAAGGCAGACAGGAATAAGCACATTTGTAAAATTTGCGCGCTCAGCCAGAACAACAGAAGGGCCGATTGCACAGGTTGAGGGGCTTGATATTTTCAGGCTGCCAAAAATAGAGATTAATCTGGCAATAGATTCAATGATATATAATGTGCTTACAAAACAGCTTGAGGTTACAGTAAAAAACAATGGAGAGGTTGCAGCATACTTTAAAGGGACTTATTCAGTAACAAGCGGAGATAGCCAGCAGACTATCGGAGACATAGAGCCTATATTTATAGATGGTAATGATGTCAAGACAATTGTTTATTCCATAGACCCAATCCCAGGAGAAGATGATATAACTGCAAAGGCATTTGTGGTTTTTGGGGAATCAAAAGACTCTCTTGAATTTGCCCTTGAGCAAACTTTGACAGTGAAAAGGGTAGAGGTTCAGGATGATACTGCAATTACAATTGAGAAAGTTGATTATGAAAAGAACAATGACAGGTTTAAGGTATATATCAAAAACATAGGGAATGTTAATGCGTTTGCAGATCCTGAGATTGTTGATATTCTAGTTCTGGATGAGAGACAGACATTTGCTGCTGAAAAGACTATTGAGATTCCTGTCGGTAAAACAAGGCCTGCAGTTATTAAAGTAAGCTTAACTGATGAGGATTTATTAAATAACCCTAAGATAAAAGTCAGGACATATTATGGACAGAGGGAAAATGCCCTAATCAAAATAATCGAGGGAGACTTTGCGGTTAAGATAATAAGTTCTGACATATTCACGTATATGCCTTTAATCATTATAGTAATCCTCCTGATATTAATCTTCCTTGCCAGAAGAAAAAAGAAGAAATCCTCCTAAAATGTGGCCGTTCAAGAAAAAAGAGAAGAAATCTGAGAAGCAAGCAGTAGACGATTCTCAGGAAGAGCAGCAGGCTGCAAAAATACCTGAGGATGCAGCTCTCGGCACAAAGGTCGAGATGATTCAGGCTGAACTGACAAAGATAAACGGAGTTCTTGAGTCTTTTAAGGAAGTCAGAAAATCAACGACAGAAAGGTTTGGGACTATTAACGAGAATATTGGAGAGCTTAGGGGGATGGTTAATGATACCCAGCGGACTGTCGGTATGATTGAGGTCAAGGCAACTAAGGCTGCTGACCTTGTTGAATCTGTCCATCCTGATAAATTAATGATTCAGATGCAGAAGCTCGACGGTAAAATTGAAGGATTAAGGGCAATGGTCGAGGCAAAGGAAGAGATGATGAAAAATGTTATGGACCAGCTTAAGAAACAGCGCGACCAGATGAATGTATTCAGGGGAATTGAGCAGGTTATAAAACTTAATGAGGAAGTCAAAGATGAATTAATGGCAGTCAAAAAAATCTCTGCAGCAGTTGAAAGGCATGCTGACCGTGTTGAGAATGTTTTTATCGAGGCGCAGAAAAGTTTTGAGGCATTTAACACATTTGCAGATAAGCTTGAAGCATTGCGTTCTGATTTAAAAGAATTGCAGGCAAAGGAGGACAAGCTGGAAACAACTGCCGGCACATTGCTGAAGAAGAAGGAATTCGAGGAGAGGATTGAAAAAATAGAGAAGCATGATAAAAAAATTAAGCAGGTTCTCAAGGAAAAAGAGGAGTATTACAAAAAGCTCGACGATAAATTCAAGGAGTTGGAAGGAAGGCTGAGAGGCACATTTGAGGCAAAGATTGCAAAGGCAGAATTAATGTCAAAGGCTGTTGGAGATCTTCTTAAGGAAAATCCTATTTTTGCAAAAGGGCTGAAACTCGACGAGTATCTGAGCAAGCGGATTAGCGGTGAAGAATTATCAGAATCAGCTAAATCTTCATCATCAGAGCCTGCTGCGGCAAGTGCAGAGGCAAAGACCGAGGAGAAAAAGGAAGGAACTGAAGAAAAAAAGGAAGAGGCTAAGGCCTGATAAGAAATTTGACACCTATTTCTAAATAGCATTTGGATTAACAACAACCTATAGGAAAGGACATTAATATTCGTATATGTCAAAAACACTCTTAAATTTGTCTGTGTTTTTGAGCATGCTCAGAAATTTCTTTTTTATGATATAATGAGACGAAATTTCTGACATTTCCTAATAAGCAAGGGACATTAAGATTCATTTGATTATTCCGATTAATGTCCCTTGCTATAAATATATCTCCGATTTCTTGCTACAATTAACTTACAAATAAATATTATTTTAGTACATATAATCAATTTATACACTAGATAGTATTATACAGCTATTTCTATTTAATACTTACATATAATTATTATTTTAATACAGATATTAATCTCTGGCACTAACTAACCGAAACATTTATCAATAAATTACACACAATTATATAAAAAATAACTATCATTAGAATGAGTAAGATAGAGCAAGAGGACATTGAATTAGTGAAGTTTGCCTTAGACAGATTCACGAAAAAATACAGCCTCTCGGTAAAGGATGTTCTCAGCCTGTTCAGTTCCGACGATAAAATCCCTGTTTCTATATTCTGCGAAAAGCTCAGCCCGCTTGAGACAGTTGTAAAATATCTTAGGGATGACAAGTCAAAAACCTTTCCTGAAATAGCAAAGATTCTCGGCAAGGGAATTCCAGCCTGTTGGACAGCTTACAAAAACGCATCAAAAAAGCATAAGGAAAAATTCTCTATACTTCCGTCGGAATACGACATCCCTTATGCAAATATCTTCTCAAAAAAACTTAGCTTACTGGAGCTTATTTCACAATACCTTCACACAAGCCACAAGTTGAGGTTCAGCAAAATTGGAGAGATTCTTCATAGGGATCAAAGAACAATCTGGACATCTTACAGCAGGGCAGTCAGCAAAATAAAAAATGAAAATAAAAAAACATCAAAGCCAAAAAAATAAGGCAGGAAATCCAATTAAGCTGGAGATTGAGATATTCATAGGGCTGTTAATATTTGCAATATTCTTCTATACTCTAAGCACCAATGTAACATTAACAGGGCATGTAACAGTTGAAAGCCAATCACAATATACAGATTCCGTCGGAAATACATATTCAGGCAATAACTCTTTTACATGGTCGCCTGAAAATTCAGGAACAATCTCAGGAATCAGATTGTCTGGAAAATATTCAGGAACAGGCAATGCTCGTGTTTATGTCAGCACTCAAGATAAAAAAATATTATTATTCACCAGCGATAATTTGGAAGAAACATTCAGGGAGCTGACAGCATATTCAATTCTCGACGAGAATATTACACTGCCACATACAGAAGAAAACACATCAGGAAACATTTCAGAAAATACTTCACAGCCATCTGATAATCCGGCAAATCCCGCAATCCTAACTCTCGGCTATAAATCAGGCACACAATTTGATGAAAATGACGACGGCATTGAAACAATCTCAGGAGCAATTGACTTCACAGTATCTCTGTCTGAGATAAATGAGAATATTTCCAATTCAGAATTATGCACATTATGGGATGTCAACAGCATAGGCTCAGGAGAATCAACAGTTGTTTGCTATGGCTCTGGAAATTGCTGTGCATTATTCGGAATACTGCCATCATCAACAAACTGGAATGATGACTTTGTCCTTACAACAGAACGATATGGAGCATCCCAATCAAACAATGTTTCTGCAAAGCTTGTTTATTCTCCGTCGATAACTCTCGACAGCAACAATTCAGATGTATTCATGACAGAATGGAAAAGCCTTTCTGCAATTTTCAATGCAGAGGATTATGAGCAAAAAGAATTCAGAAATATCTGCGCTGATTCATGCTCTGTTTTTCTAAACGAAAGCAATTACACTATTATAATAGAGATTGAAAATTCAACTCTCGAGATAACAAACATAACCTACATAATTATCGAATCAAAAGAAAACAACGCTCCTGAATTGATAAAGTCAATTCCTGAAATAAATCTAACGCAGGGCATTTCTTCAGAATTAAATCTTGCTGAATATTTCTCAGATGCTGACAGTGATGTGTTGCAATACACAACGCAAAACTCAGATGGACTGTCAATAATCTTCGACGGAAATAAGGCAATATTCACATCATCCAGAAACTTTACAGGAGCAATCTACACATACATAACAGCAAACGATTCTCTTTCTGTAAGGTTCTCAAACATTTTCAAAGTAAGCATTTTTGAAAATCCAGACAAGGCTGTTTATATTGTAAGCATATCAAACAAAACAGTTGCAGAAATTGACATCTCAGGAAACTTAAAGCTTAATGGCTTGCTTTTTGAAAACTTCCAGCAATTGGAATTCAAGGAAAATTCCCTGATATTTGAAAACTCATCTGCAATAGTTGGATACTTTGACAATGCAGGCAATCTCTATCTTGCTGGAAATCTCGACGAGAATTCTCAGCTTGTTACATCAAATCAAAATTATGCAATACAGGAAAATTCAGGCAGAACAATTGCCTACATTGATTCAGCTGGAAATTTCGGCATAAAAGGCTCTCTCATAGAAGAGGCAAATTTAACGGGGTGAAAAAGATGGAGGAACAAAAAAACACAAACAAAAAAATCTTTGAGGCAGTTCCATCCTCAGGATACAAATTCAAGGTTTCTCCGTCAGTAAAATCAATTCTCATAGCGATAGCTCTGCTCATAATTACATCTACTGCATTAGTTAATGCAATACCAGATTCATTAAACCTCATAGGCAGGGTAACTGATAATACGGGCTCTCCTCTTGTCGGAAATTATAATTTCTCGTTCAGGATTTACAATAATTACACAGCAGGAACAAAGCTGTTCGAGCTTAACACAAACCTCACAACAACCAGCAACGGGGTTTATGATGTAATTCTGCAAGGTTTGAATTTAAATTTTTCAGACCAGTATTATCTCGGGATTGCAGTTTTCAATGACGGAGAAATTAACTCAAGGATTAATCTCACATCCTCTCCTTATTCATTCAGGGCAAACACATCAGAGGCATTAAACCCTGCAAATACTTACAAGGTTTCTACTCTGAATGTCAGTAGTGGAGCATTTATACAGGCATTGAATGTCTCAGGTCAGACATTATTAGCAACCTCGTCGGGAAATGTTGGAATTGGAACAACAAGCAATCCAACTTATAAGCTGGTTGTGGATGATACGACAACAGCTTCTTTGAATGTGTCAGATACTTTGTTTGTTGATGGAAGTAGCAAGTATGTCGGTATAGGTGAAATAGCACCTGCCAGGAAACTTCATGTTAAAGCCGCCGCAGAAACTTTCTACTTTGAAAGAACATCTACTGAAACAAATACAATTCAAACCATAGGACAGCTTGTCCACATCACAACCGACGATATGGCAGATGGATTTGGAGCTGAGTTGGTATTCAGAATAGCAGATCCAGGATATGCAAACACACCTGCGAAGATATCGGGTATTAGAGACGGATCTGATGGTGAAGGTGCAATGGTTTTCAAGGCAGGAACTTCAGGAAGTGAGGAATTCATGAGGATTTCAAGTAGCGGGAATGTCGGCATCAACACATCATCACCATCTGAAAAATTAGATGTTGTAGGAAATGCAAGAATCTCAGGGTTAATGAATGCAAGCAACATCACATCACAGACTTTATTTGAGGTTTCTACACAGAATTTAGTTTTAGCTATGAACTTGAACAATGAATCCCTGATTTATGGAAATACTAATTTATCTCTGGATACATCTCCGTTTAGCAATCATGGGACTATTATTGGCTCACCATTGTATTTACCTTATAAGGGGTTTAACGGCGGCGGAACTTTTAATTTCAGCAATAATATGTATATTAAAGTTAATAGTGATAACTCATTAATTCTTGACGGTAACTTCTCAATTAATGTTTGGTATAATAGACTTGTAACACAACAAGGAAATGTTATTACTAAGGCTTCTGGTGCGGCGGCTTCTAATACAGAATATCTGCTTACTCCGCAGGATTCTACTAACTTCTTCTATTTTAGGGGTGCATGGAATAGTCCAGCGGCAGATGTATTAACAGATGCAGCGGTTTTAAATAAATGGATTATGATAACAGTTACTTATGATACTGGCTCTGGAAAAATATCATGGTATCTTGATGGGAAAGCAAGAGGAACAACAACTAATGCAGGAGCTTATGCTACAACGACAACAGGCGGATTTTATTTAGGCAAGCAGGGTGATGCATCAGCTAATAACTTTATGGGATATATTGATGACGCAAGGATTTACAAGAATAGGATTTTAACTCCTACTGAAGTGTATAATCTGTATGCACAGAAAGCTGAGATTCCTATGCCAATGGTATCGCAGAAGAAGATTTTTACGGATGTTAATGGGAATGTTGGGATTGGCACAACCTCTCCAACTATTCTAACTCACATTAATTCTGCAAGTGATACTGACATCCTCAGACTGCAAGATTCAGACGGAACATGCGACCATAATCCTGAATCTAGTTCTGAAACAGTAACATGCTCTTCTGACAGAAAGTTGAAGACAAACATAGAAGATGCCGATTCTGCCATCAGGAAATTTGAGAAAATCAAGATAAGAAAGTATGATGTCATTGTATCTGGAAATGAAAGAGTCGGAGTAATTGCTCAAGAAATCCAGCAGACAAATCCTGATATGGTTCATGATGTAGACGGAACATTATTCGTAGAACAGCCAAATCCATGGGAACTTCTAAAGGCAATACAAGAATTACAGCAGGATGTTGATTCTATCAAAGGAGGAAGAAGAAGCTCGATTGCAATAGACAATACTCCTGACTTAATTGCTGAAACAAACTCAACTAACCAAACTGCAATCATTACAGCAAACATAACTGCATCTCAATTCACCGAGATACAAACTCTGCTAAGCCAGTACACTGAAAGAATCAATAATCTCGAGGAGAAAATCACAGAAATTGAATCAAGACAGAGATATGTCAACGGAAGCCTTGTCATAAGAATCTAAGAAAAAAAACACGCAATAAATAATCATGGGCAAAAAAATCCTTTTCCAGATTTGCATTTTGATTTTGATAATTGCATCTATATCAACTTACATAATGGGATTTACAGCATCCACAGGCAATTACATCTATACAATTGACATCTCAAATGGAGGCATCATTACAAATAGCACAAGCTATGGGCATACAATAACATCGTCTATTCTCGGCGAAAAGACAAACACGACAAATTACATATTCGAGATGGGATTCCTTTATTCACTTCCTAAAGCATATACAATAGCAAACAAATCAAACGAGATAAAGCTTGTTCTCGAGCAGAACACAGGAGTTGACATAACAGCAACACTGCAAAGCGGTTATGTGAATGTTCTTCTCGGCGGAAATAGCTCAACAGGAAATTTCTCTGCAATATTTGCAATAAACTTTAACAGCTCAATAGATTTCAGCCCGATAAAAACAGGAGTAAATTTCTCGTCAGGAAAGGCATTTGTCCACAACACATCCTTAGTTCCTCAGGTAGTTAATGTAACCCTTCTTGTGCCTATTCAATCAACATCAAGCGAGGTTTATATCTGTCCCGGAGCATTGTCTTTCGAGCAAATAAACGGAAGCTGTCCAAACAAAACAACCCTGCAGATAGGAATGACAATAAACGGCATGACTGTAACAAATGCATCTTATGACGGACAGCAGTATTACAAGATAGCAGGAATCACAGGAACAGGAGGCGGAGAAGGAAATGCCCCTAATTTAACATCACCATCTGTTTCTCCAACAACAGGAGACATAAACACACTATTCTATTTCACTGTAAATTATTCAGACATAGAAAACGACAATGCATCATTTGTTTTTGTGAACATAGACAATGTAAATTACACAATGACTCAGTATGATATATCAGACACTAATTTTGCCGACGGAAAAATCTACAATTACTCAACAACACTCTCATTAGGAAGCCATTGGTATTACTTCATAGCAGCTGACATGGCAAATGTTACAGTCAACACATCAAACTTTACAGACATAACAGTTGTTGACGATATAATTCCGCCAGTTGTAATTTTGGATGCAACAGCAGCAAATTGGATTAAGAGCGGGAATGTAACACAAGATTTACGAGCAACAGACACAAACGATTGGAGTTCAACTTTCCAGCGTAATTCTTTAGCCTATGATTCCACAAGAAATGTTATATATTTAGTTGGTTCAAGTGGTGTATTTGGATTTTACAATGCATCAACTAATGTAACCTATGCTTTGAATGAAACAGACCCTGGCAACTGGATTGGGAGTACTATCTTTTGGACTGTAACCTATGATCCAACAAGAGATGTTGTTTATTTAGGTGGAAATGCTGGATTCTTTGGTGTTTACAATGCTTCGACTAATGTAACCTCCAATTTAAGCGCAACAGACACAGGCAACTGGCTTACTCTTGCCATTCTATCTTTAGCCTATGATTCCAAAAGAAATGTTATATATGTAGGTGGAACTAATGTATTTGGGGTTTACAATGCTTCGACTAATGTAACCGCAGATTTACGAGCAACGGATACTGGCAATTGGATGGGGACTAGTAACGTTAATTCTTTATTATATGAACCAACAAGAGATGTTCTGTATATAGGTGCTGCCGGTGGAAGATTTGGGGTTTACAATGCTTCGACTAATGTATCTTCTAATTTAAACGAAACAGATACAAACGATTGGATTGGTACTAAAGACATTGAATATTTAGCCTATGATTCAAAAAGAGACGTTGTATATTTAGTTGGTTCAGGTGGAGTGTTTGGGGTTTACAATGCTTCGACTAATGTAACTTCTGCTTTAAATGCAACAGACACAGACTACTGGATTGGGAGTAGTAATTCAATTAAATCTGTAGTCTATGATTCAAAAAGAGATGTTGTATATTTAAGTGGTCTAAATGGAGTATTTGGGGAGTATAACGCCTCTTCAAATGTAACTTCAGATTTACGAGCAACAGATACAGGCAATTGGATTGCGAGTGTTACCCTTTGGGATTTAATCTATGAACCAACAAGAGATGTGGTATATATAGGAGGTAATAGTGGTGTGTTTGGTTTTTACAACGCCTCAATTCAAACAGGTTTACCAAATACATGGGGAGCAAATGCAACCAACGGCACATGGTTTAATTATCGGAATGTTACATTAAAGTATTCAGCGATTGATTCTTCCGGAATAAGCTCGTGCATTTTATACGGTAATTTTAATTCAACATGGTCTGCTAATTATTCCAATTCAAGTTTATCGTCAGATACGCTTGCACAGTTTAGATTAAGCCTGACAACTGATGCAAAATATTTATGGAATGTATGGTGTAATGACACACTCGGAAATTCAGCATTTAACTCAACAAACTTTACATTCTATGCTGATACAACAATACCAAGCATCCAGATTACTTCTCCTATTGATAATTTTAACACAACATCATCAACAATATTATTCAACTGGACTGCATTGGATAATCTGGATATAGAGCTTTTGTGCAACCTGACAATTGACACAGTTGTTAACAGGACATATCTCTCGTCAGCAAACGGAAGTGCTGTGAATGTTTCTGTGGCAGGATTTAATGCAAGTGCACATACAATAAAAGTTTCCTGTATTGATAATGCAACTAATTCAAATATTTCTGCAACAAATAATTTCTATTATCTTTCTGAGCCTGACAGCCTGTTAATTACTCTTATGCCTGACAACAGAACAGTTTCATTGAACTGGTCTAATGTTACTATTGCAGATTATTTCAACATATACATTACTGACAACTGGGCAAATGGTTTCGCAAGTGTTCCGAATGTTTCTGGAATTGCATATATCAACTGGACAGATTCCTCGTCGAATATTTCCCAGACAAGATATTATAAGATTCAGACAAAGAGAGGGAATGTTAATTACACAAGCAATAAGACAGTTGCAAAATTTGTGTATTCTCTCGACAGTGCATTTAATCTTGTTAGCCTCCCTGTTAACATTTCTATTTGGCAATTGAATAACGGCTCTAACAATGGAATTGATTTGCATGGATTACCTGAAGAATGCGTCGAGACTATTTACCGCTATAATACAACTGCCGGAAAATGGGATGCTCTTGTTTATGAGCCTGCTGATAATATCTGGCTTCCTGCTGTCGGCTCTGAGAATTTTACAATGCTTGAGCCTGCAAGAGGATATTTTTTCGAGAAT
>CAZXRI010000006.1:0-13990 GCA_964642765.1 uncultured Methanosarcinales archaeon
TGTTGCTTCTATTTCTTCCGGACTTGCTTTTACGACTTGACCAGAAATAAAGTCTATAACGGTTTCTACTCTCTTTTTTGTTTGTTCTGAATCATTAGTTAAATAGGTATTTTCGTTATTCATTTTTGATAACCTCTCTAATTAAATCCAAAACAGAGTAATTATTCTTCTTAATTAATATGAGAGTATTTAAATGCTGTGTGTGTTTGTCCTGTGTGTTGATGGCTATTATGAGAACCTAATGGGAGTTTATCAATTCTAAAAATCATCCATCAAATCCCAAGCCCATCCAGCACAATCCCCTTATCAAATTCCTTCAAATCCTGATAATCCTGCCCGACACCAATGAAAATAATCGGCTTCTTTGTAACATACCCGATAGAAATCGCAGTCCCTCCTTTCTCGTCAATATCTGCCTTTGTCAGGATAATCCCGTCTATGCCGATAGAATCATTAAAAATCCTTGCCTGCTCAATACAATCATTTCCTGTAATGCTCTCGCCGATAAAAATCTTCATGTCAGGATTCGCAACCCTGATAATTTTCTTCATCTCGTTCACAAGATTAACATTGCTGTGCATTCTTCCTGCTGTATCAATAAGCACAACATCTGAATTCTTTGCCTTTGCATGCTGGATAGCATCGAAAGCAACAGCAGCAGGGTCAGAGCCGTAATTCTGTTTCACAATCTTTATGCCAAGAGTTTCACAATGTTTCTCAAGCTGTTCAATTGACGCTGCGCGAAAAGTATCTGCTGCAGCAACAACAACACTCAATCCCTTATCCTTCAGCAATCTGGCAACCTTTGCAACAGTTGTTGTTTTCCCGCTTCCGTTAATCCCGACAAAACAAATCACAAACGGCTTTTTCTCCTTTATCCTTTTGACAATATCAGAAACATTAAATCCACTATCATCAAACAGTCCCTCAATAGATTTCTTCAATGTATTGGTAATAGTCTCCTCGATACCAAACCTGTTAATAGGCTTATCAACAATCTCAGCCTTAAGGTCATCCTTGATTTTATCAACAACCTCAAGAGCAACATTATTCTCAAGCAACCCCAGCTCAAGCTCCTGAAAATACTCATCAAACCTATCCTCGCCAATTGTCGTTGTAATAACCTTCTCCTTTATCTTGTCGAAGAAACCTGATTTTTTTTCAGAAGCCTTTTCTGATTTTTCCTCCTTCTGCTCCGCATTTTTGTCTTCTGCCTTTTCCTCGACAATCTCCTTTTTCTTCTCCAATACCTCAGGCTTCTTTACATCAGGGACAACATCTTTTACTTCCTTTACATTATCAGCTTTATCATCCTTAGTCTCCTTCTTTTTCCCGAAAAACCTTTCCTTCCATGTAACCTTTGACGCTTTCTGCTCTTGAATATCTTCCTTTTTCTCCTCTACAATTTCTGATTTGGATTCCATTTTATTATTCTGATTATTGATGCCGCTTGCTGTAACATCTTCCTCAGGAATCTTTTTCTTCTCAGCCTTTTCCTCATGCATAATTTCTGGCTTAATCTCAGGCTTCTCTGCTTTTTGTAAAACAACCTGAACAAAATCCTCTTTTGCAGATGCTAACTTATCAGCTTTTTTCTCGCCGATATTTTCATCATTAGAAACAGCTTCTCTTTTCTCTTCTTTTTCATTAGCTTCCTTCTCGAACATCTGAGAAATCTTCGATACACTCGACTTAATCTTGTTTTTTAGAAAGCTGAACATCTTTATCCGAATTCTGTTTTACTCTGAATTTACAGTCTGCAATTCCTGCTCAAGAGAGGTTGCCCTTTCATACAATAATTTAAGCTCTGTCATCATCTGCTCATTAACATCTCTCATCTCAGATTCCTGCTGCATGATAATCTGCTTTGTTGAATCAATATCCTTTTTCACAACAACACCTGAGCCGACATTAACCAAAAGCTCGCCGGGACATTTCAATTCTGCACTCATATAAATCCCATTTCCAAAAGGCATCAGAACCTTAGTATTCTCCTTAACATCCTTAAGCTCGACGAGATTCTGCTGCAATGCCGCAAGTTCAGTAAGCTGGTTATTAACAAGCACAATCTGCTGCTGCAGCTGTTTCATTCTCTGCCCGATTATCTGGAATTCCATATACTTCTTTTCCATTGCTTTTTTCTCATCCATATTAGACATTTTTATCTCCGCGCTTCTTTGCAAGCTTATCATATAATCCATCAAAAATAACGCCCATTGGGTTGCCTTCGTAAATCCTCTTTATTGACTCTGCAAGAAGAGGGCCGATTGAAATAACCTTGAGCTTTGCAATTCTTTTTTCAGGCGACAGGGGAATTGTATTGGTAATAATAATCTCTTTGATAGGAGAATCCTGTAATTTTTTCACTGCATCTCCTGAGAAAACAGGATGAGTTACACAGGCATAAACATCCAAAGCTCCTGCATCAATCAATGCCTTTGCAGAGCTGACCATTGTTCCGCCTGTATCAATCATATCATCAACAAGAAGCGCTGTCTTGCCTGAAACATCCCCGATAATGTGCATTACCTGTGATTCATTATGTTTCGGCCTTCTCTTATCAATCAAAGCAAGTGAAGCATTCAGGTATTGAGCTATTTTTCTGGCTCTCGAAGTTCCGCCTGTATCAGGGCTTACAACAACAATATCCTTTAGCTTTTTATCGAGGATATAATCAGCTAGCAAAGGAAGCGCCTCGAGATTATCAACAGGAATGTCAAAGAATCCTTGAATCTGGTCAACATGCAAATCAAATGTTACAACCCTGTCAGCTCCTGCAACAGTAATAAGGTTAGCAACCAGTTTGGCTGTAATCGGCTCGCGTGCATTTACTTTCCTGTCCTGCCTTGCATACCCAAAATAAGGAATAATTACAGTAATTTCCTCAGGAGATGACCTCTTCAGTGCATCAATCAATATCAAAAGCTCCATCAAGTTATGGTTTGTGTCTGCACATGTTGACTGAATAACAAAAGCATGCGCTCCTCTGACACTTTGCATAATCTTGCAGTATATCTCGCAATCCTGAAATTTCTTGACTTCAACAGGAGTGAGCGGAATATTCAGGTAAGAAGAAATCTCATCTGAAAGATTTGGATTTGATGTTCCGCTTATCAGTCTCATTTTATTTGCCATTTGATTTTACCTTTTGATTAGCCTGCTTTTGCCTTGTCGAAAATTTTTATCTCAATCTCTCCAAAATGCTGCTCTTGGTTCAGCTCGATTTTCTGCTGTGTTGCCAAATGCAGCAATGGGATGAATGTATATACCTTGTCTTCCCTGTTTTCCGACGGAATAAGCTGGGTGAATGTCATCCTGTCAGACTTGTTCTTTGTGAAAAACAATCTTATCTTCTGGTAAACTTCCTTTATTATCAGCGTAATCTCCTTGCCTTTTTTCGGAGCCACAAGTGTAGTTGGCGGATAATAGTTCCTGATAGTTCTCCTCTTCTGAACTTCAAGAGCCTTCTCGAGGGACTTTACAAGGTCGAATATCGAAACCTTCCTTTTTCTCGGCTGAGGCGTCCTCGGGATAAGAGAGTATTTCTGGGAATCTTTTAATCTTTGCGGTTCATCATCAAAAAGTGAGTCATCGAGGGGAACATCCTCCGGCTCAGAAAGAAGCTTATCAAACATAGCCATATCCTCACCGACAAGACGATTTGACTTGATTTTAAGGAGAAGAGCTGCTGCGAGAAGAACCTTGCCTGAAATCCTGAAATCAAGCTCCTTTAATTTAGCAAGCATCTCAATATATCTCTGCGAAATAAGTGATACATCAACATCCCATGGATCCATCTGCTCTGTCCTTACAAGCTCATAAATAATTGTCTGCCAAGTAATCTCATCCTTATCAAAAAGAATCTCAAAGATTTTTTCCTGCATTTTATGGACTATCCTCTGGAAATGGATGAAGGACTTGGATATTTAATAAGTTTGTGATATACCAACACAATTCTGATTTATATCAAAACATTTATATATAGGTATATAATATAATATTATATATGCCCCTCTTACAAGAGATAAAAAGAGAATCAAAAACACTTCACCATCCAAGGCTGGACACAGTAATCATGGTAGAAGAATCTATACAGGAGAATAGCGGAGAATTTGGGAAATTTCAGCTATGGAGAAAACTTCCAAGATCAGTCATGTATCAGACATTTCTTAAAATACTGGATTATCTGGAACACTCAAATAAGATTGCATACGATAAGGAAGGAAAGGTTGGTTGGATTTTCAGCCCTGATGTTTACAAAAGATTTAGTAGCAGAACTGACTTGAAGAGATAATCATGGGAAAAATTCAGCCCTCAGAAATAATATGGGAAACGCCCTCACTAAAAGAAAACTTCTATAAACTGAAAGATGCTGACCTTGTTTTGTTCAAGCAAATAAGTTCTGCATTGGATTCCATTGAGGAGAATGCCTTTTCCTGCATACAGGTTCCAAAAAAGCTGATTCCAAAAAAATGGCAGATTTATTCTAACCTTTGGAAATATGATTTGCCAAAGGGGTGGAGGTTGTTTTATACTGTTGCGCCACCAGATCAGCCTGGAAAAGTTGTTGTGTTGGCTATAATCTTAGAATGGATGTCCCATAAAGAGTATGAACGGTTATTCAAGTATTGAAAAAAAGTTTGTGTTTCTTGCCAACACTTTTTGTATTTGTAGTATAGCATTTGAAATATAAAGAGATTAGAAATAATAAAATTTCATCCAATCTTCACAACACTCTCTCCCTTGCCGACAGGAAAAACATAATCCTTTGGTGTCTCAACAACATCACCGTTAGAGAGCTTGAACTTTGCCTTTCTTCCGATAATGTCCTCAACAACGCCTGTATCTCCAATATGCTTTCCTGCAGTCAAAAGAACAGTTGTCCCTTTCTCAAGTTTTATTGTATCCTTAATCTCCTGCTCAGGAAGCTTCAGCAAAACGCTGTCTCCTGTCTTAAAAGAATCCTTCTCAACAAGAACATTCCTGCCATCATACAAATTAAGCTGAGTCTTTCCCTTATAGAGAGACTTGTTAATTATCCTGCATGGCTTAAGAATACTTTCTTCCTTGGTTATTTCAATCGCAGTAATCTTGCCTTTCTTATTAATCATAATCCTGTAATACTTGCTCAGGTTTGCAATCGCAATTGTATCCAAAAGCCCGACCATAAACTTAGCATCCTTTCTCCTGATTCCGTCAACATAAATCTCATTCAGCTTGAGAATCTTCTTTGCTTCCTCTGTTGTCCTGCACTGCTTGATAATATCTATCAGTAGAACACCGAGAGAAATTCCCCTTTCAAGCGGATGTGCTCCAGGATTCGGGCTCATAACATACTTTGTCCCTTTCCTTACAATCGGCCAGCTTTTAGGCGCTGCAATCCTTTTAATGTATTCTGTCATAATAATCACTCACATTTATTTCTCAACTTATTTCTTAACTTCCTTCTTAGTATTTTTCTCAGCTTTAGGCTTCTCTGACTTTGTTTCATGTTTGACATCTGTCTTTGGTTTCTTTCTTTCCAATACCTTTACTCTCTCCTTGTCAGATAAAACAAGCTCTGTAATAATAACATTTGAAGGGTCAATCGGATAAAGAGCCTTGCTTCCATCTCTCTTTGAAACCTCTGCCTTTTCGACGTAAATCTTGAGATGTTTAGTATCAACCCTCTCAACCTTTCCAGTAATCTTTTTAAAATTCCCTCTCACAATCAAAACCTTGTCGCCTTTCCTGACTCGCAATGCCCGTCTATCATATTTCTTTCTAAGCTCTTTGCTAAGATGCGAATGTAAAAATTTCTGCTTCACGCTAAGAGGAGCATTATACCTGAATTTTCTCTGCTTTTTCGGCTGTTTGCTCGAAATCCATGCTGGAGACCATTCTTTCATTTTAATCACATTAATATTAAATCTGCAAATCTACACAATTATCCTCGCAACTTTTGAAACAGCAGGCCATCTGTCGCATGCTTCTTTTGCCAAAGGACCTTTAAAGATAGTTCCCTTTGGAGTTCCCTTATCATCCTTAAGAACAACAGCAGCATTATCCTCAAACTTTATCCTCATTCCATTAGGCCTGCGATATTCCTTTTTCTGACGAACAATAATAGCAAAAACAACCTGCTTTCTCATCTCGGGCTTTCCTTTTTTCACAGCAGCCATGACTAAATCACCTACACCTGCTGCTGACCTTCTGCCTTTGACGGTCTTATGCCCGACAACTGTAAATATCTTAATTACCTTTGCTCCTGAATTGTCACAGGTATCAACATAACTTCCAACAGGAAGCGCTCTCGTTACATTTGCTTTAACTGGCTGCATTTTCGCTCTCCTTTTCTTTGGCAATATTATCCTTATTCTTCTTGCTGACTGTTTCTTCGTCAGCCTTCATTGTCTCTCTCTTAATGATATAATCAACATCAGTCCCGAGCTTCTCGACAATCACGAAATTCTTAGTCTTGCTCAATGGGCGACATCCGATAATCTTCACAATCTCGCCTTCCTTGGCATTAATGCATGGGCTGTTATGAGCCTTGACTCTTGTTTTCTTGGATTCATACCTTTCATACTTAGGAATATACCTGAGCCATTTCCATTCAACTGTTGCTGTCCTGTGCATTTTAGATGAAACAACAACTCCCTCAAAAGAATTTCCCCTGCATATCAATACACCATGAAAAGGGCAATTCTTATCGTCGCATTCCTCCTTGGGAACGCTTACCTGAATTCCAATATTTTTCGCTGCCATCTTGATTCACGTAATTTTTGTTTATCTTTCAGCTCTTTGCTTTGACTTTAATCTTTATCCTGTCTTCCGGCCTGAAAGCCAAATCCTTTCCATCAACTATAATCTTCTGGTTATCAACATCAAACTCAAACTTATTAGCTTCCTTGACGATAATTTTTCTTTTGCCGCCATCAGCCTGAATCACAAACCTTGTCTTTGTCTCATCGAGGATTATTCCTCTGTGTAAGGTTCCAACAACATTGACATGAGAACCAATGAGTTCACCCTTGATTATGCACTTTGAAATTTTGCTCACTTTACCATTATCATCTCTGGGGCAAACCCGACTTCAATAAGCACCTGCTTAACCCGATACTTATGATCGCCCTGCAATTCAATCTTTCCATTTTTGACAGTACCGCCGCAGGCAAGCTTGTTTTTCATCTTCCTGAGCAAATCCTTCATGTCAATGTTTTTTGTATCTACGCCTTTTACTATCGTATAAAACTTGTTGAATTTCTTCTTCTCGATATAAACATCAATTTGCTGAGTTTCCTTTGCAATCTTTTCGCATACACAAAGTTCCTGCGGTAATCCGCACTTTGAGCAAATCATATCTTTCTTTCCCCTATGCCGGTTTTAGCGGCTGTTTCTGTTTTATTAATCTCATGAAAGTTCTTGACAGTTAATAATTTTGCGATTGTCCTCTTAATAGACCTAATCTGGCGAGGATTCTTCATCATGCCTCCTCTTGATGCCTCTGTCCGAGCTTTCATCAAATCTGCCTTAAGCTCATTCAGCTTGCTGTTCAGTTCCTCTGATTTCAGTGCTTTGAGTTCCTTGTTCCTTATTTTCATGTTTATCTCCTTCTGAAGATTGTATTTCTGTGCTAATATTAGAATCTTTCTTTTCAGTATCGTTATCTACATTAATTTCCATGACCTTGATATTATCAGGAAGCACAACATCAGGCGGCATGATTGAAACCTTAATTCCTACTGTTCCGCTCTTAAGCTGTGCAGCTGCATATGCAATCTTAACCTGAGACACTGCAACATCTCCGCATTTTTTCAGGTATCCGACATAAAATCTCCATGACTTTGCCCTTGCGCTCGGGACTTTTCCGCTGACAACAATTTCAATCCCTCTTGCACCAGCCTTAATCACATCAGTCATTACCTTATGGACTATCCCCTTGAATTTAGATGTCCCATATCTCTCCATTGTATCAGCAATCCTTTCTGAGACGATATTTGCATCAAGGTTAGGATTCTCAACCTCGCTGATAGCAATCTGAGGATTCTCAAGATTAAACTTCCTCTTCAGGTTTTTAGTAAGTATCTTAATGTTCTGCCCGCCTTTCCCGACAATTAATCCGGGCCTCGACGTAAAAATAACAATCTTCTCTCCGATAGGTGTCCTTTGCAATTTTGCATGGCTGAACCCGACATTCTTTAATGACTGCTTAATATATTCTTCGATAAGGAATTCCCTTCTTTTCTCTGCTACAAACTTCCTTTCAATCATTTTGCCTCACTTAAGACTATCTCAATATAACATCTCTTCATTCTTCTGGAACGCTTTCTTCCGTAATGCCATGCAGTATTTCCTTTCTTGGCTGAAATATGCCTGACAATTAAATTAGATGTGTTTAATCCCTTTGACTGTGCATTTGCTTCTGCTGACGAGAGCAGCTTAAGGATATATTCACATGCTTTTATCGGATACCTTCCCGGACCAATCCCTGGCTTGTGTGGAATGTCATGCACATACCTTCTGTAAGGAACAGCAATCTTCATCTCCTGAACATCCTCGAGAATCTTCTTGGCTTTCTGAACCTTCTTATTTTTCAGGAAGTTGCAAATCTCAACAGATGTCTTCAACGAAATAGGAAGCGAGCTATATGCACGAGCATTGCTCTCCTTTACATATTCCTTGAACGCATAATGGAATGACATTTTGATTTTTTGTTTATTTTGCAGTTGGTTTATTTCACAGACAAACTTGCACTTGACTTAGTTGCTCCAACTCCCGGTGCGCTGTGCTGAACCTTCTTTCTTGTCATGACAAACTCTCCTAATGAATGCCCGAGCATTTCTTTCTCGATAAACACCTGTGGAAACTCATGACCATTATGAACTCTGATAGTCAATCCTATCATTTCAGGAAGAATAACCATGTCTCTCACATGAGTCTCAACATTTGGCTTGCCTTTTTTCAGCTTCTTTAGGAAAACCTTTTCCTGCTCTGTAAATCCCCTCTTAATCTTCCTTCTTTGCCTTGCCGGCAGAAGATTAGCAAACTCTGTAATGCCCATCTTCTTCAGCTCGTCTAATGTTTTTCCCTTGTATGTAAAATCCTTCTTTGCCATTTTAGTATTATTTATTCAATTGTTTGTTTACTTATTCTTCCTTCCTGTTCTTCTTGCAGCAATCAGGCCTACTTTTCTTCCCGGAGGAGCATTTCTCGATACAGTTGCCTGATGTCCTTTAGCATGCGAACTTCTTCCTCCTAATGGATGGTCAACTGCGTTCATTGATAATCCTGAAACAATAGGATATAATTTATTCTTTGCCCTCTTCCTGTAAAATTTCCTGCCTGCCTTAAGGAACGGCTTTTCAGTCCTTCCACCGCCTGCAATAACTCCAATGCTTGCCCTGCATTCAGGATGAAACTCCATTCTTTTGCTTGAAGGCATTGTAACAATAATCCTGTTCTCGAACTTTGTAATTAGCTTTGCACATCCTCCTGATGTCCTGACCATCTTACCGCCATCGCCAGGAAGCCTCTCGATATTATATATACTGGCACCCTCAGGAATACTTTTCAAAGGAAGAACATTGCCAAATTTTAACTCTGCTCCATCTCCGATAGAAATCTTATCTCCGACCTTTACACCTTCAGGAGCTTGCAAAAGGCATCTTTCACCTGAAGACATCTTAACCTCGAGCAAAGGAGCATCATGCCCAGGACAGTGAATAATATCATCAATAATCCCTTCTACCATTGATGAGCCAGTATAACTTGGATACTTTGCGATTCCTGCAAACCTGAAACCAGGAGATCTATATCGAGGACCTCCTTTTCCCCTTGCCTGAACAATTAAGTTTTTTCCCATTTTTAATTCGTGATTATGCACCCATTATTATAATATACCTATAATATCCCCAATTTAGTCGCAATATCCAATGCTGGATTCTCAGGAGAAAACCTGACATAAGCAACCTTTCTTCCATCAACAGTATTGCTTGTATTAATCCTGGCAACCTTTACCTTATACAATTCCTCGATAGCTTTTTTAATCTCAGGGCTTTTTGACCTTTTATCAACAACAAAACTAAGGCTGTTGTTTCTTGCAATCATGTTAATGGACTTTTCAGTTGTAAGAGGATACTTTACAATGTCATAACTTGATATTGGATTTTTTTCTGCCATTTTATTTCACATGAGCATATTACATGAATAGCTTGTCCTTCTCCATTATTTTAATAGCTGATTCTGTCCAGAGCGTAAGCCTTCCAGGAACACAACCAGGAGCAAGCAATTCTGTGTTAAGGGATTTGATGCTGACAATATCAATGCCAGGAATATTATTTGCTGCCTTTAATGCACTGCATTTATCAGATACAACAATTAACGGGCCTTTTCTTTTCTTGTATTTTCTTCCTCTAAGTTTTCCTTTTCCATACCTGATTGTTTTGCCTTCTGCTCTTGTAAGATCTCCTTCAAAGCCGAGCAATTTGAGTGCTGAAATAACATCCTTTGTCTTTGTAATCTTTTCAAAGCTTTCTTCAATTATGAACGGATAATCCTTAGGAGCAATATGCCCTCTTTTCTCGACGATTTCCCTGCTTACAGTCGCAGTTATCGCACTCCTGATTGCTTTTCTTCTTTCCTGCTTGTTTATCTTCTGAGTATAATCCTTATCTGGCTTTGGCGGATTAGCCCTCCTTCCTCCAACTGTTCCAGGAGCCATTGCACCAACCCAGTTCATTCTGGTTCCATGCCTTGACATTATCTTTCTCGGAACCCTTGAAATACCAATACCATAAGAACCTCTGTAATTTCTTCTTCTCCTTGAAAGCTTTGACGAGCTTCTTTTTCCTGCACGAGGACTTGCACCATATCTCTGCCTTGTGTTATTCTGCTGTGCAAGAACAGCCCTCTTGATTAAGTCAGGCCTTATATCCTCGGAGAATTGCTCTGGAAGCTTTAATCCTCCTTTCTGCTCGTTTTTGCATGAAAATATTTTGAGTTCCATTTTGATTTTGTTGGATTATTTCATTTACTTTTATTCTCTTATTGCTTTGACTCCAAACTAATATATTGAACCTGAGGCGAATCTGTCGAGATATTGTTCAAATTGCCTCTCAATGGGAATGTAAAGATAAGGCTTCTCTTGCTTGTTCCTGCTATTGAGCCTTTGATAAGGACATAAGTATTCTTGACATTGCCATATCTGATAAACCCGCCTTTTGGATTAATCTCCTTAGGCTCGTCGGAAACCTTGATAACAAGCTTGTTAGAATCAATTCTTTGGTGATATCCCATTCTTCCTGCATGAGCAACCCGATACATAAAGTGCGCCTGCCCCTGCCATCCACCTAATGAGCCAGGACCTCTTTTTGTTTTTTCGGATTTGTGCCTTCTTAATGAAACTCCAAACCTTTTTACAGGTCCCTGAAATCCTTTGGCTTTTGTAATTCCATGAACATCAACTAATTGTCCTGGCTTGAAAACATCCTTGACAGAAATCTCTTTTCCGAGAAGCTCTTTGGCATTCTTCAGCTTGTCTTCTTTTTTGCCTTTTATGCCAAGCTCATATACCTCAGGCTTTTTCTTGCCGATAGAAGTATTTTTCGGCTGGGTGTAAACAATCAATCTAATATCGTCGAAATTTGATGGCTCTGTTGCTTTTTTCTTTTTAGGAAGAATTATTGTCCTTGCAAGCTCTTTGTCGAGATTATCAGCATAAACATCAGAAACAGCATTTAAACCATAATTATCTTTTTTATAGAACCTGATGCCGGCAACCTTAATCGGCGGGCATTCGACAACAGTAACAGGACAAAAAATCTCCTCGCCTTTTGTAAGGGATGCCTTTTTTGTATCTGTAATAAAAACATGAGTCATGCCGACCTTATAGCCGCTGAACCCGAGAATCTTTGAATCGCCATCTGGCCATGACCTTATCCGAGGCACAACTCTATCGACCTGCTTTCTAGGCCAGAATTGCATACTTCCATGTCGCGGCATTCGAATGTTTGGCATTTTTATAAATCTCCTTCGAGAATCCAACAATAAATCTGGGTTTATTTATAAAGATTATGAATTGCTCTCTCAGAATCCTTTTCTATCAATAATCAAACAGGTTCCTCTGCTTAGAGCCTTTTATTAAGTCATCAAAATTTGTATCGAAGAACACAAGCACAGAATCTGCAATAGGCTTAATCTGCTTCTCGATATAATGCCCATAATCAATCTTGGATTTTCTCGACTCGGATATTTCAGGCCCTTTTACAGTTATATAATATTCAATTATTCCAACATCTGTCTTGCCTGCTTTTCTCGCTGCCTGAATATGCGGCGGGGTTGTTTTGGTATAGCTCTCGACGGATTTTCTGATTGCCTTTTTGTAAACCAGAAGAGAATCGTATTTTCCTGACTTAACATCATTCACAAAATCCCTAACATAATTCTCTACTTTTTCTCCTCGGAAAACCTTCATCAGAAGTTCATTCTGGATTTTTTTCGATACATCTGTCCAGTCTCTTCGCTTTGATTCCATGCCTGTAAAGTCAAGAACATCCTTGCCATCCTTTTCCCTGATTCCTGCATATCTTTTCTTTGCTCCGCCTTCTTTGCCGCCTCGCATTGTCGGCAGAAAGAATTTCTTAAAAACCTTCTCGAATTGGAGCTCCATAAAGCTTTCCCTGTTATGCTCTTTCTGAATATAATCCTTGAAAAACTTAGTTACATAATCTGCAATTTCCCTGCCTTTTTTTATGGCTACTTCAGAATCCTCTATTTTTGGATTGATGAAAATTGAGTCAGTATTATGCACAAGAACATTATTTGCAAAGAATCTATGAGTATTTTCAACTTCAATATCATATACATAGTCAGCATATTTTATATTCTCTATTTTTATAACCTTGCTTAAGTCAAAATCATATTTTTTTATAGTTCTCTTGTGCGTTGAATGGTCTGATATTTTCTTCAGCAAATCAGATTTTCTTTGTAATAAAAAGTCAATCTTATCTTTGAATAGAATTTGATTTTTAACATATATATGCTTAGAAACAGTGTTGCTTAGTTTCCCAAGATAACTGTTATTCCTGTTTTCTCTAAAGATAGAATGCACGATTCCTGCCAGAAAAAGCAGCTTGCTTGCCATTTTTATAATCTCCTGATTAGTATTTGTAAATCTGATAATTGGTCTGTTGTTTCTGACTATAACTGTTCCATCAGACGAGAACAGCCCTCTTAAAAAAGAGCAAATGTTATCATCAGTTTCTTGTGTGAGGAATTCCGGTATAACTTTTCCGAGTTTTCTGAAATCTTTATTTATAAGCTCAACCAATTTAAGCCCATTTATACAGATATCTCCTTTTTTCTTTAGCCAATAATTCTTTACAAATCCTTTTTTTTGCAAAGGGATAATAACTTTCTTTACTATCTCCGCAGTATCTTTACCTCCTGCCAAATGAAGATAATAATTTTTTTTGTTGTTTCCTGAATTAAATGAGCCATCACCAATAAACAATCCCATAAATTCGTAAACTTCTTTTGGATATTTTCTGCTCTCTGTCTTTTTTCTCGGGATAACCTTTAAGGAAACAATTGTATTTATTTTTTCCCCGATTTCCAACGGAGATACCTCTTTAAGACGCTCCAAATCAGAGAGATTTTGATTTTTTTGCTTGTTGATATATCCTATAAGTGAATGGTCTTCTGTTGTCTCTATATATTGCTCGTTTGTAAAATAGATTCTGTAAATCTTCTTGTCTGTCTTATGCCTCATGACATATTTTATGTCTTTGAAGCAGGAATTACCATCTTTATCAAGAGTCAACACTTTGTAAATAGAATTGAAACAATATTCCTTCCCTGCTGATGTGGTCTGTGCTTTTGTGAATAATTCTCCAATTTTCTTAAATTCTATTTCTCCAGAGGAGTTTTGTAAAATAATTTCTGTATCTTTTGTTACACTATCCCCATATATAACTTCATAACCCCGTTCAGAAATCTTTTCAGCAGTCAT
>CAZXRI010000006.1:14000-15751 GCA_964642765.1 uncultured Methanosarcinales archaeon
GTGAGTTATTGCATTTCCTATATCGATGCTGTAAAATCTGCAAGCAGGATTTGCGAGAACGCCAAAAAGAGAATTCATTAAAATCTTGATTGCATTGCTCCTTAGCTGGTCTTTTTCTTTTTTTGCAATGTCTCTTTGCTTCCATAATTCCTGAATTAATTTAGGCAGGATTCCGTCGTGATTCTTGAAATATGCACCATTCGGAGCCTTAACCAATTCTTCTTTCTTGTATTTTTTTGCATCTTTCTCATGGACATAATCAAGCGGATCAATGTTGAATGTCCTCATTATGCTTGGATACAGGCTTTTGAAATCCAGAACTATAATGTTATCATATATTCCCGGCAGAGGCTCTCGGACATATCCTCCTTTAATTCTCTCGTCTGAATCAATAACATTTGCAGTCGGTGCAACGACTTTTATTTTCTGGAGCTCTTTCAAATAAAGTGAGTCAAAGCTTGCTATTGACGCATCAACACGGTCAAGCTGCATCCTTGTAAGCATTGTTCTTTTTATTGTCAGCTCTATCATTTTTGATTTTGTTACAATGTCATAGGCAAGCTGGGCATCCTTGAGGTTGTAATTAATCAGGTGTTGCGGATCTTCCTTGTAATATTTCTCGATATCCTGCCACCTGCCCTCGCCTGTGATGAGCTTTTCCTCTCCGAGAATTGTTTTTGCTGCTGTGTTCAGCTTGTAATCCTCAAGCTTGATAAACGAGACTTTAGCGAGATGAAGACCGTCGAGAATTGTTCTTCCTGGAATGTCTGCATCAGAATCTTTGAAGAATGAATCAGAAAGCCTCAGCTTGCATTCCCATGGGACTCTGCCAAGAATAAAGTCAATTTTGTTCTCTGAGAATTTCTCCTTTATTATCTTGAAATCAAAGTCTATTACATTCCATCCTGTGATTATGTCAAAATCCTTCTCAAGAATTATCTCCTTGAATCTGAAGAGCATTTCCTTTTCGGAATTAAATGTCTCTGCGTTTTTGAAAGCATCCTTTCCATCTTTTACAATAAGGACTTTTTTGAATTCTTTGCTGTAAATTGCTATTGAGAAAATCTTTGTTGCTTTTATGTTTGTTTCAATGTCTATTGATGCAATTGAAAGCTCTGGCAGGTATTCTGCTGGAGTTATTTCCGGCTCTGTATAAACCCTGTCAACAAACTCTCCTTTTTCATATTTCCCCTCGATATTAACGCATCCTTTCAGGTCATTGTCAATAAGGAAGCGATAAGCAAACCTTATGTCTGCTTCATAGCATATTATGCTGTTGTCTGTGAAGAGTTTTTTTATTTCAGGAACTGATTTGGGAATGTAAAGGATTATTTTTGTTGCATCTTCTCCTGAGAAATTTTTGAAGCCTGTTTTTTCTGTATCGAATTTTGCAAGCTTTTTTGCCTTTTCCAAGTCATCTGAGCGAATATAGAAATAAGGCCTGAAATAGTTTATTGTGTGAAAACTCTCTCCATTTTCCAATCTGCCGAAGAGATAGACATATGCCTTATTGTTTTCTATTTTGTAGGTCGGATAGACGATGAATCCTTTTGGCATCTTAGAAGTGTGGATACTCTGGGATTAATAATGTTTCTTTAAATAAATGCGTCGGCCGGGATTCCCACGCAGCGATAAGTCGCTGCATCCCTTGGTGCGGCGTAAAGCCGCACTTGCTCGTCAACGTGCAAAAAGGATGACGAGCAGAACCACTTATCAAATCGTCTAATTAATTACTGGTGTTGAACTCTGAG
>CAZXRI010000007.1:0-4369 GCA_964642765.1 uncultured Methanosarcinales archaeon
CCAGCTATTGCCTGCTGTGCCTTTAAGGGATTTTTGGTGGCTGTTATAAGATAGGTAAACTTCCGGGGTGAATTTGTTTATCCATGGCGGAACTTCTATCGGATAGGTGTATCCGGCAGAGCCTGTAAATAAGTCATTATTGAATCTTCCTCTATTAGTTAATGCATCTAAAGCAGGGACATCTCCTGTTTTCTGGCTTATTGATTCTGCATTGGGCAAAGGCATTGCCTCTGAGATATCTTCTTCAGCTCCTGTGTACATTGTTAGCTGAGAATTGTCTATCTCGAGTGGATTTATTTCCTCGGCATGTGCTATAGGGATTATTATAATTAGAGATATCAAGAATAGAGCAATTAATTTGTAAGGATATTCTGCATTATACAAATTTACACCCCATAAATATTATAACAGTATGACTATTTAATGTTTTCTGCAAAATTAAATGATAATTATTTATACTCTAATATTATTATCTAATTTATAGAGAGGGCATAGCAAAGTACCAAATACCTGATGGTGATGGCAATGGATAAAATACTGTTAATAGGCAACGGAGCAAGGGAGCATGTGATTGCAGAAACACTTGCAAAATCAGAAAAAAAGCCAAAGATTTTTTCTTTCATGAAATCAAACAATCCAGGAATTATCTCTTTCTCGGTAAAATCCATGAATGGGAATTATTCTGATTTGGATGCAATAAATAATTTTGCCAAAGAGAACAATATTGATTTTGCATTTATCGGTCCTGAAGAACCTCTCAGTAACGGAGTTGCTGATTCCCTCCATAAAATAGGCATTCCATCTGTTGGTCCAAAGAAAATTCTTGCCCAGCTTGAAACAAGCAAATCATTTACACGTGAATTGTTATCAAAGCATAAAATTGACGGAAGCCCGAAATTTCAGGTTTGCAAATCAAGGCATGACGCAGAAAGATTTATCGGTGAGCTTGATGAGTCTGAGCAGTTTGTTGTAAAACCTGACGGATTAACAGGAGGAAAAGGTGTCTGGGTTCAGGGAGAGCATTTTCAGGAAAAGAAAGAAGGATTAAGATATGCTGAGGAAGTTTTCAGGCATCATAAAAGCGTTGTTATCGAGGAAAAGCTTGAAGGCGAAGAATTTTCTTTGATGAGCTTTGCTGACGGGAAAAACCTGTTTGACTTCCCGCCTGTTCAGGACCATAAAAGGGCTTTTGAAAATGATACTGGCCCAAACACTGGAGGCATGGGAAGCTATTCACTGGACAACCATCTGCTTCCTTTCCTGACGAGAAAAGACATTGACGATGCACATGAAATAACCCGGCAAGTCCTTCATGCTATTTCAAAAGAAACAGGAGAGCCATACAAAGGAGTTATGTACGGCGGGTTTATGCTGACGAGAAATGGAGTTAAGCTCATTGAGTATAACGCAAGATTAGGAGATCCTGAGGCAATGAATGTCCTGCCTATTCTGAACAATGATTTGGTTGAGCTTTCTTATCAAGTTATCGAGGGAAAATTGAATCATGCAAAGCCTGACTTTAAACAGCTCTCGACAGTCTGCAAGTATGCTGTCCCAAAAGGCTATCCTGAAAACCCTGTTAAGAACCAGAAAATTGAGATTGGCTATCATCCTGAATATGCAAGCCTGTATTATGCCGCTGTTGATAAAAAGCCAGACGGATTATACATGACAGGCTCCCGTGCTGTTGCATTTGTCGGAATTGCTCAGAATATCGAGGATGCTGAGAGGATTGCCGAGGAATGTGTCTCAGAAGTCAGAGGCAATGTATTTCACCGTCGGGATATTGGGACAAATGCACTCCTGATGAAAAGGATTGAGCATATGAGGAAGATAAGGATAGAGGAATAACAAAAATAAAATGATAATCGGCTTAACAGGAACAATCGGAGCAGGAAAATCTCTTGCAGCACTGTATATCAAGAGCAAGGGATTTGAGCATTTGACTTATTCTAATGTTATTCGGGAAGAGGCAAAGAAAAGAGGCATTGAGCCAACACGCAATAATCTTCAGTGGCTTGGAAATCAGATGAGGAAAGAAGCAGGTGATTCCGGCATACTGTCAAAAGTTCTCCTCGATAAAATAAAAACAGACAAGGCGCTTCTTGATGGAATAAGAAACCTGAAAGAGTTTGAATACCTGCGGCAGAGAGAAGATTTCTTTCTTGTTGGAATAGATGCTGAGCAGAAAATAAGGTTCAAAAGATTAAAGTCCAGAGCAAGGGAAGGAGACCCAAAAACTTTTTCAGATTTCAAAATAATAGACGACAAGGAAAATCTCGGCAATGAATCAGGTCAAGAAATAAGGAAATGCCTCGTGAAAGCAGACTTTATTGTCCTTAATAATACAAGCGAGCAGGATATGTGGATTAAGATTGATGTTATTCTTGAGAATATTGCTGAAAGGGTTTGAGATTGGAGAAATCTGGAATAAAGAAATGTTTATATAATAGTAAATAACACTTATTACTTTTTAGGGGTGGTAGGCTATATGAAAAGCTGGGGGTAGAATAATGTCTATGTCAATGAAGTCGTTGAGTTTAGGTTTGATTATTGTTTTAGCGATACTAGGAATATCATCTTTTGCGTCAGCAGTTCCTGAAGTTCCTTATCATGTATTTTATGGAACAGCAACTATAGACGGTGTAAATGTCTCATCAGGAACTCCTATAACAGCATACCTCCAGAACAGCACTGATTTTTATGTCGGCGGAGATACTCTTGTAACCCCACAAGGAAATTATTCTCTTCTAATTACTAATGTTACAGGCAGTGAAATAAATATGTCTGTGATATTCTACATCAACGGCTTCAAGGCAATTGAGAATTCAACTTATGAATCAGGCGGAGATAACAACATTAACCTTACAGTCGTTCTTCCTCCAACACAGCCAACATTAATTGCCCCTTCAGATAATTCGTATGTTATAACTAAATCCATTTATTTCAACTGGTCTGATTCTTCCGACGAGAATAATAATCTTCAAGGATATGTCCTCCAGATTTCTGATGCAGAGGACTTCTCAAATATTGTTTTAACGCAGAATGTTATAGATTCCAATTATACATTAAACTCAACACAGATTCTTCCTGATGGTGTATATTATTTCAGAGCCATTGCAACTGACGGATATTCCAATATTGCTTCTGATGTAAACAATTTTACACTCGATACAAAATTGCCTTATGTAATTTCATCTGCAATAACAGAAGGGAAGAATGTAAATTCAATAATTTATTTCTCGCCTAATGACAGTGATGCTATTTACAACACTGTTAATTTCAGCGTGAATTTTTCAGAGATGATTAAGAAAAATGGTATTTTCTCGATAATAAATTCTACAGGCGGAGAGGTAAAATCATTTGACCAAAATACCTTCACAACACTTGTAAGCAAAAGATGGGATGGAATTAAATCTGGCTCCACTATATATGCTCCAGACGGCACATACAGCTTAAACGCAACCTTTACAGATCAGGCTGGAAACACAAACAGCACAATCATAGGAACTGTTGTGGTTGATAAAACATCTCCGGCAGTTTCATATTCTGCAAACACTGCACCAAATAACTTTTATTCATCAGATAATTCTATTTTCATTGAGCTGAATGTTTTTGATGCAAATGAAGATTCTGTAACTTTTTATCTTAAGAATTCCACTGGTGATATAATCAACCAGATAACTCATCCAGCAGGAACAAGAAACATAACATTCTCAGGACTTTCCGACGGAAGATATGAGTATTATGCTGAAGTAAATGATGTTGTTGAGCATAAAAGCTCGTCGGAGATTAGGAATATTACTATTGATACAGTTGCTCCTGTAATCTCATTCACAGCAGAAACTCCTGCTAATAATTCATTCTCAGATGCCGATTCAATTTATGTTAAAGTAGGCATTACCGAGGAGAATGAACAGGATGTAACATTTACATTATATAATTCAACAGGCGGAGTTATCAACCAGACAACTCTTCCTGTTAATTCAAGAAGCATTAATTTTACAAACCTTGCATCAAACACAGATTATAGTTTCAGCGTATTGGCAACTGACCTTGCTGGAAATTCTGCATCAACAGAAACAAGAAAGATTACTCTTGATAACATTCCTCCGACGATAGATTACGGCATATTAACATTAGCAAACAACTCATACAAAAATCAGGATTGGGTATTTATTGATGTTGTGATGAGTGATGCAAACCTTCAGGATGTGCAATATAATGTGCAATATCAGATAGGAAACGAAAGCCAAGGAATATCAACAAGCATATTATCACCGTCAAACACAACGCACAAGTTTACATTATTGGATTCAAATGAGGAATATACTTATTTTGTAACTGTCAACGACAAGGCAGGGCATTT
>CAZXRI010000007.1:4379-5790 GCA_964642765.1 uncultured Methanosarcinales archaeon
TTTGTAAACACAAATCCGAGGAAAATCACTCTCGACAGCACACTACCAGCATTATCTCAATTCATATCTTCAGACAGTGATTTAATCTCTCCGAATACATTGCAGCAGGTTTTCACAGTAAATCTCGTCGAGAAAAACCTAAAGAATGTTACATTAAACAGAACTCAGATGAATTCAGCAGGCGGCAATGTTTATTCACTATCAACAACACCGCTTGCTTTGGGATGCAGTGCAGAAGGAAACTGCAATCTTGCTGTTGTTGTGGATGATTTGGCTGGAAACACAAACTCAATCCAGCTTGTAGTATTCATAGACAATAATGCACCATCAATTACAGGAGAAAGCGCATTAACTCCTCAGGGAAATGCTATTGTATATAATAACGACAGCGTTTATCTGAATGCAACAATCAACGAGCCATTGACGGAAATCTCGTCTGTATGGCTTGAGGGAAATTGGACAGGAGCAATGCAGAATATTTCTCTTGCAAATTCTGGTAACGGAAAATATTCTTATTTAATAGGCAAAGAACTCCTTGAAGATGGCGAGAATATCCAATGGAGATATTTTGCAAATGACTCAGCAGGAAATGTTGCTGTCGGAAATCTGAACACTCTTGTTATTACAAACAGGAATCCTGAATTCACAGGAACAATTCCAGACATGACATTTATCGAGGACGGAAACGCGCAGAAATTTTACATAAGAAATTATTTCTCTGATGCAGATATGCTTGACGGAAATGATGACAGCATTACATTCACGCCTGCAACATTATCTAACTTCAACGGCTTTGGCGGGCTATGGCAAATAAACTATTCCGACGGAAACATCACAATAAAGCCTGACATTAACTTTAACGGCACAGTCAGCGTAATATTAACAGCAACAGACAAGTTTGGACTTTCTGCAAATAGCAACGCATTCATTATCAATGTTATCGGGCAGAATGAGGCGCCGACAGGATACTTCACATTTAATGAAATCAAGTTTGCAGAAGACACTTACAATGACACAATTGATTTGGATGATTATTTCCGAGATGAAGACGGGAGCATTGTGAAATATACTGCAACTAAATATGATGATGCAGAGAATGTAAGCATTAAGATTGATGATATAACTCATGTTGTGAATATTTCTGCAGCCAAAAACTGGAACGGAGTCGGAAGGATTTATTTCACAGCTTTTGATAATGCAGATGGATTTGGAAATTCAAACAACGGGCTTGTTGTTAATGTAACTCCTGTAAATGATGCTCCTGAATTAATTGCAATTCCAATGCAGACAACAGAAGAAGATTCAGGCATAAAATCAATTAGCTTAGATGGCTTTGCCTCTGATCCTGAAACCTTATCATCTCTTTTGAAATATTTTGTAGTCGGAGAAAATGAATCGCAGGTTAACTGCT
>CAZXRI010000007.1:5800-10851 GCA_964642765.1 uncultured Methanosarcinales archaeon
AATATCTGCCGACGGAACAGGAATGGATTACAAGCCGTTAGCAAACTGGAACGGAATTGCATCATGCAAAATCAGGGTTTCAGATAATGAATTGAATTCATCAGATTTGGAGATTAAATTAAATATTACAAGCATCCTTGATGCACCTCAGATAACTTCTGGACCTATTACAACTGCTGTTCAGGATACTCCTTACAAATACAAGCTCGCTGTTTCCGACGGTGATTTGGTTACAGGAGAGAGCTTTACATATAAATTATTGAAAAAGCCTCAGGATGCAAATTCTGAGTTTGGAATAATGTCAGTTGATTCGCAGGGAGAGATTGTATGGATTCCTTCAAAACATGCTGTTGAAAACGAATCTAAGTTTAATCCGATAATTGTTCAGGTTACTGATTCAGCAGGATTAAAATCAAACCAGAGCTTTAATGTTAATGTCGTTGATGTCAATGATGCACCATCATTAAATTCAATTCCTCAGCAGAACATAAACGAGGATTCAGGAAACCATGAAGCTGACTTGAAATTATATGCAAACGATATTGAAACATCCCCATCTGATTTGTTATATTATGTTGTTGATGAAAATTCATCAAGAGTAAACTGCGAGATTACATCCCAGAAAACTTTGCAGTATGCTCCTGCATTAGATTGGTTTGGAATTTCTGAATGTAAATTAAGAGTCTCTGACGGCTTGTTGAATTCAAGCGATATTGTTGTAAAAATAAATGTTTCAAACGTTCCAGACACGCCAATAATAACATCATCTCCAAAATTAAACGGAAAGCAGGGAGAATTATATGAATACCAATTAACTGTTTCCGACGGAGATTCTTGGGCAGGAGAAAGCTTCACTTACAGCTTATTGAAAAAGCCGCAGGATGCAAATTCTGAGTTTGGAATTATGTCAATTAATTCTGACGGAGAGATTAAATGGGTTCCCATAAAACATGCTATTGGAAATGAATCCAAATTTAATCCAATAATTGCTCAGGTTACTGATTCATCAGGATTAAAATCAAACCAAAGCTTTAATGTTAATGTCGTTGATGTCAATGATGCTCCGACGCTGAGCCAGATTCCTCAGCAGAACATAAACGAGGATTCAGGAAACCATGAAGCTAACTTGAAATTATATGCAAACGATATTGAAACATCCCCATCTGATTTGTTATATTATGTTGTTGATGAAAATTCATCAAGAGTAAACTGCGAGATTACATCCCAGAAAACTTTGCAGTATGCTCCTGCATTAGATTGGTTTGGAATTTCTGAATGTAAATTAAGAGTCTCTGACGGCTTGTTGAATTCAAGCGATATTGTTGTAAAAATAAATGTTTCAAACGTTCCAGACACGCCAATAATAACATCATCTCCAAAATTAAACGGAAAGCAGGGAGAATTATATGAATACCAATTAACTGTTTCCGACGGAGATTCTTGGGCAGGAGAAAGCTTCACTTACAGCTTATTGAAAAAGCCGCAGGATGTAGACGAGAAATTCGGCAACATGGTTATAGATAGTTCAGGAAAGATTACATGGATACCGACAGATGCAGCAGCAAATCAGGAGAACCAATATAATCCTGTCAGCGTTAAGGTTGTTGACTCTTCTGGGTTAAATGTAAGCCAGAGCTGGGATGTTGCTATTGATGATGTTAATGATGTGCCTTCGAGATTTGTGCTGAAAGAGCCAGAGAATAATTCGCAGATTGTTAACTCGTTTACAAAGCTTGAATGGGATAAGTCGCATGATAATGAGCAGGGCGATGTTTCATCATATAAAATATTCCTCTCGGCAAACGAATCAAACATAAGCCAAAGCCAGATTGCATCAATTACAAACGGCAATGCTGAATTTACAATAAACAATCTCGAGAACAGCAAGACATATTACTGGTATGTTGTTGCAGTTGATAATCAGGGAGCTGAGAGAAGAAGCGATGATATATTCAGGTTCAGCACAGTTTTAGAGCCGCTTTCAATCAATGGAATTTCCATCGATGTAGATGGAGTTTCTCAGGACATAAAGGATATTGATGTCAAGCCAGGTTCAAATTTAAAATTCAGGATTAATGCTAAAAACCTCTTATCTTCTGTTAAAATAGATGATGTTATTGCAACTGTAACTATATTTGGCATTGATGATGATGAAGATATGGAGACTGAAAGTGAAGCATTTGACTTAAATCCACTTGCAACTAAAGACATTGAGTTGGAAATAAAGATTCCTACTTTTGTAGATGAGAACACTTACAAAGTTGAGATAATATTAAACGGAAAAGATGAAAATTCAGTAAATAGAATGTCCAAGTTGGAGTTATCTTTGGATGTAAAAAAGGATAAGCAATCTGTTGTTGTATCAGAAATTAAGATAAATCCGTCTGAAACAAATAGCAACAGCCTTGTAAATATCAGCTTAAAGATTACAAATACAGGAAGCGAAAAAGCTGTCATTAATGTCAGCGCTATCAATAGCGAATTAAATATTAATTCTATTAAGGACAGAATTGAGATAAATAAATTGGAAGATTCAATTATTGCTATAAATAATATTCAGATACCTCTGAAAATTTCTGCAAAGGACTATCCTATTATCGTAAAGGCAGTGTTTGCTAACGGCAATTTAATTGACCAGAAGACATTAACACTAAAGATTATCAATCAGGCTCCTGTTTTAGTTTCGCAGATTCCTGATGTTGAATGGGATGAGGATGTGAAGAATGATGCAATTAATCTAAGTAAATATTTCAGCGATGCTGACGAGAATCCGCTTGCTTTCAGCGCTTCTTCAGTCGAGAATATCAGCGTCCAGATAAGCAATGGCATTGTTACATTGACGCCTGTAAAGGATTTCAACGGAGTTAAGGAGATAATCTTCTCTGCTTCCGACGGAACAAATACAACAAAGTCAAATGCTGTGAAGCTGACTGTGAAGAATGTTAATGATGCACCGAGAATAAAATCTTATAAGCCAGCTGAAGGAAAACTCCTGATATCAGAGCTTGATTCAATTGAATTTACACAGGAGAGTGAGGATGTTGATATTGATGATGTCATCTCTGTAAAATGGATTGTATCCAGCGGCAGTTCAAGTGTTTCGGAATCCATAACTACACCATCTTTAACTTTCAGCAATTCCAAGAAAGGAGATTATAAAATCAAATTGAGCATTGAGGATAAGGCGCATCTTTCTGATAATCGTTCATGGAATGTAATTGTTACAAACAAACCTGTCAGCTCAAAGTTCACAGGAACAATAACCCAGATAACTGATGATAAGCTTGATAAGGCAGAGAATGTGAACATCGTCGAGACAAATGGAGTTATTGATTTTTCAGGGCAGGTTTTAAACCTAACAAATGTTGTTGATTTGGATAATAATATAATCATTTCAAAAGGAGTTGTTGGAATCAATACCATAAAGTATCCTAAATTAAACAAGCCTGCACGAATCACATTGAAAGGGCTTGGCTTAAGCGGAGAGCCGATTCTATATTATTCTGAAGGATTCGGTGTATCTGGGAATAAAGAATGTCCAAAAGACTTGTGCACTAACAGGGTATATAACTCTGCTGATGGCTCGCTGAGCTTTGATGTAATCCATTTCTCGACGTATTTTGTGAATGTTGTGAATAATCCGCCAAAAGCAAATGCAAGCAATGATATTGAATCAGAAACAGGAATGCTCGTTACTTTGGATGGTAGCAAGTCAAGCGATATTGACGGAGATTCATTGAATTATACATGGACGCAAACATCTGGTCCGAGTGTAAGCATGTCTAATAATAAAGCAGTTAATCCATCATTTACACCTTCAACAGCAGGAGATTATGTTTTCCAGCTTGTTGTTAATGATGGCTCAATTGACAGCGCTCCTGATAGTGTTAATGTAAAAATCAAGCAAAGCACTCTCGGCTCTGTTCTTGATATTACAAGTGTCAAGCTGACTTCAGACGGAAAGGATTCTGAATTAAAGCCTGGTGAGGAGCTGAAGGTAAAGGTTGATATTGATAATAAAGGAGATTTCGACATAAACGATATTACGCTAAAGGTTGAGTTCAGGGATTCATCTGGAAGAAATCTCAAGGATGATGACGGAGATAAGATTGAGGAAGAATCTAATTTTGACCTCGACAGTGGAGATGATGAAGGAGACCTTGACAAGGATGATGTTACATTCACATTTGATATGCCGTTTGATGTGGATGATAATGACGAATATTTTGTGTATGTTACAGCAGAGGGAGAAGCCAGCAATGACAGCACAAAATTGTTCAGTGATATTGATACAGGGGAGAGCATTAAGTTCAGCAGGGAAAGGCATGAGATTAATATTATCAGAGCAGAGATTAGCCCAATAAATGTAATATGCGAAAGGCAGGTTACAGCAAGTGTTTCATTAAGGAACATTGGGAGAGATGATGAAGAAGGAAAGATTACTATCGAGAATAGCGCGCTTGGGATTATGCAGTCTGAGGAGTTTACACTTGACAGCAATGCCGGTGATGATGATAATCTCCTGAGAAAGACTTATTCATTCAAGATACCTGACAGTGTTGAGCCTGGAAATTATCAGATTCCGATTAATGTTGTTTATGGTGATGGAAGGGAAACTCAAAGCGCTGAGCTTCAGCTTTCTGTTGAGGGATGCGAGAGAAAGGTTGTGGAGAAAAAGCCTCTTCAGGATGATGTTTCTGTGAGTGTGCTTCCTAGAATTCCAAGTACAACAATTGAGACAGATAAAGAGCCTGTTAGGAAAAAGCCTGTTACTGTTGATTTCAGGGATACTGACGAGTATTTGATGCTGCTCGGGTTTACAGCAGTGATTATTATCTTTGTGATAATCGGCTTGCTTGCGTTTGCAGCTTCTGGAAGAAGAAGGCATAGAAGGTGAATATAATAGATAATTGAGATGTTTTCAGAAATCACTCCCAGAAAACTCTCTTAATTGTTTTTTAGCTTCAATTTGCTTATTCATCCTTGTATCCACATTAATAGCTTCAAGAAGTAATTGGTAGACTGCTTTTGTAAGCTCAATATATTTTTGC
>CAZXRI010000007.1:10861-15676 GCA_964642765.1 uncultured Methanosarcinales archaeon
TAAATTAAACATATCAAGAGTTCGAGGAACAGTTAAGCTTATTGATAATCTTCTCGTGTAATCATCTGAATTTGGACTTAACATGCCCAGCAAGCCGTAATTTATATCTATTCTTTGTGCTAATGTTGGTTGATAGCTTCCATCCGTGAGCTGTTTATAGATTATATCTGAGTGTGGCAATGGTGTTGTGCTTATTCTTATTTCTCCTACAATATTCCCTATATCTCTTACATTGCCAAACGCATAATATCTCCTAGAATTATCAAGCGAGTTTGGATTGTAAATTACAGATGCATTCATTAGAATCAGCCTTAGGTAGTCCTGCCGAATATTTAAATTGTTCTATCAGGCAAGTAAGCAAGTGTATGGCAGAAGTTTTATATATCCAGTTTATATTTAGTAAATATTATGGACAATTACGAAAGTATATACTCTGAATTGTATGATTTAGGCAAAATTAAGCCTGCTGATAAAAAAGAGATGATGCAAACATCTCTTAAGGATTTTCCTGTTGCTGGAGCTGTTTTGCTGCATATTTTTACTCTTGGACTTTTTTCACTTATCTATTATGGCATTGCACATTCCAAGTTTCCGAAGATAAAGCAAAATGATTTCTCGGTAGGAAGGGCAATTGGTTTTTCTTTTATACCATTTTTTAGTATATATTGGAAATTCGTTTTTTGGTTGCGACTTGTCGATAGGATAAATTTGCAATTGAAATTAAGAAATATAAAGCATCAAGTGCCAAAAGCGCTTATTCTTACGAACAGGATACTTGGCGTAATTCCTTATCTGAATATTTTGACCTTAATGATTCTTTCTCCAATATGCGTCGGGTTTGTTCAAAGCGGGATTAATAAAATAGCCAATAATAAATAAGGGATGTTTGTTTGCTTAATTCATTTCCCTTCTATTATCTTTCTCATTCTACCGACTAAATCAGAAACCATCTCAAAATACTTGTCATATTCATATCCTTTGATTTCTCTTATTTCCCTATGAGTTATCATCTTGGAAACCTTGTACATCTCCCTCATTGTCAGGACGTATTTCTGCTCGAGGAGTTTTTTCTTTACAAGTTTATCATGCAATAAATCAGCAACATGCTCCGGTGTTGGCGGAATCTCGCCGATTTTCATCAAGGCAGCATGGCATGCGTCAATCGCAGCCCAATATAAGTCGAGGGTTGCCTGCATAATGTGCCATTTTGAATTGTGCAATGTGTTTGGAGCACGGACAAAATAAACCCAGATGCTTTCAGGTGTTGGCCTAATCTTGCCTTTGTGGAGGAGAATCTGCAATGGGTCAAAGAATCCTGTGTCAACAATCGCAACACCATCCCGAAGGATATTAATCCCGATAGGGTCTCCGTTCCTTATGTATTCCCAGAATGTTGTAAGCCTGAGAGATATGACATGGAGTTTTACAGATGTCCTGAGAATGATTTTCTTGACGACAATCCTGTATGCCTCTGTAAATTCAGGGGTTAATATGGTAGATATGTCGTCTATGATAACAAGAATGTCAAGGTCGCTGTTTACTGTTTTTGTCTTCCTTGCAGTGCTTCCAAAGATAACAACAGCCCTGATGAAATTTCCGAACTCATTAGTCATCTCAGAGGCAAACTTGTATGCTATTCGCATGTCGTCAGGATGGTAATTTTTTATGTTGGGATTCTGCCTCTTGTGGATTTCAAACTTCATATCCTTTGATTAAGGAGAAAACTTTATAAAGGTTTATTACTATTTCAGAATAAGGACAATATATTGCACCTCATTAAACCAAATCATTTTGAGAAATAATATGTTAATGTATCTTAGTTGATACCTAATTCTAAATTATAGGGTTTTCCTTATCTTTAAGTAGTAAAGTTTATAAATAGATACTGATTATTGCCTTGTATGAACGGTTTATCAAGTTTAGAAGACCTATTAAGAGGATGTTCTCGAGAAGTAAGAGATTTTGTCTTCGCTACCACATTTAGTCAGTCTCCTTATGAGGATGGCTCTCAAAGACCTAGCCAGACAAATAATTTCTATATAAGGTTAGGGTTAGAAAATTTTGTTGACATTTCTGAGGTTAAAAAAGCTTATAGAAGGGAAATGGTTAGATGGCATCCTGATAAAAATCCAAATTATTATGAAAAAGCACAAGTGGATGCAAGAGCATTGAACGAAGCATATGAAACGCTTAGCGACTCTGAAAAAAAAGAGTTATACGATACTAAATTAAAAGTAGAATTACACAGGGAATCCTCTTCAACATCAGCAGGAACCTCAAGTCAATCATCAAGTAGTAGAGCCACAGGGCAAGAATGGAAAAGGACTACTAAAAACAATTTTGATAATATTCCAGAAGTAGACGCGTTTCTTACTATAGAGCAAAGGTTAAAGGCAGATTATCTGGATTGGTTAATAATGAGTGGAGATATCACATTTAGAAGAACAGGTGAATATAATAACCATGGAATAGGATTATATGAGAAGGTTGACTTAGTCTATAAAAATAATAAAATGGGACATCCTGATTATTATGCCAATATACTACAACAAAAAGGTGTGAGGGGACTTATTATGAGTTTAGCTTCAAGATATTCCAATTCTGGTGAGCATCCTATAAAAGTAGCCGTGACAATGATTGATGTAATATACCAACATCTTGGGATACCGTATCAAGAACCACCAAAGAATGATTCTACAATTGGGAGAGATTCTAAGCCTATTGCTTTGTAAAGTTGAGGAATATACAACGATAATATATAAGAACCTAATTTTGGGAAATCTTAATAAAGAATCCGTTATTACATGTGTATATCGAGAGTAAAATGCCTCCTATGTATCAAGATAAAGAGATTATCTACAAGAATAAAGATATTGTAACTAATAAGCCAGTTTATCAGCCAGCTGCAGCTTTATCCATTCCATCTGTGAGGATGTCTTCTCTCGGAGAAAATCCTGTAAAAAGGGCTGTTTCTGCTTATGGTGCAGCAAATAAAACTCAAAAATCATGGGCTAAGGAATATGAAACTCATTTATCAGAAAGAAAATCAGATGAGCAGGCAATTAAAAATAATCCTGTTTCATCATTAAGCCTTTCAGACGAGTTTAGGCATATAAGGGAAATTCATGCAGGAGAAATTTCTGATGTTATTAATTCAGGAGCAGGAAATGCTTTTGCAGATAGCACAAGACAGAGAAGCAGGCAAACTGAAAAGTATCGGGATGCGTCATTCCAAGAATATATGTCTTATGTCCTTCCTTTAGCACAGCGAATAGAAAAAGGAAGACTTGGCTCAAATGTTTCTTACTTGGAGATAATCAGCGAGAGACTCTCAAGAGAAAGAGCAGGAACTCATTATACTGATTCTGCAGGAAGGAGAACTTCTGGCTCAAATGAAGATAATCTCAGGGTTGCAAAAGATTACAATCCACATAACTCAAAACATGACAATCCAAACCAATCCAGAAATAAATCCTCGTATAATGCAGTTGAATTAATTGCATATCAACTCTTGGCTAACAGGCATGCTTATGAAGGATTGGTGACGGATAAATATACTGGTAATGCAGGAAACAATTCAATGTCTTATGTTGTTTCCGACGGTGAGCGAACAATAACTGCAAGCGAGGGTTATTTGGGTAATGGAATTGGATATTTGACAATGAATGTTTCTGAGAGAGGAAAATCACCTCAGCAATATACTTTGATTGTTCAGCATGATGATGATTCAGATAGAGAAGTTGTGCATGATGAAAGTGTTGTGAAGAGCATTGAGAAGGCAATCAAGTCAATTAAGGAAAAGAAAACAAAGTCTAATGGAAGTGAAAATGAAAATACCGACGAGGAGATTATCAGGGCGATTGCTGAGATTGTTGATAATAGAGCTAAAGAGAATAAAGGCATTGTAAATAATCCTGATGATAATTATGAGATTACAAACCCAAACCTTTTGCTGAAAGCAGAGCAGAGGGAATTTTTCCGAGAGGCAATAAGGAGAAAGCAGCTTGTTGCTGAGAAGTCTTTTGATGGAAAGAGAAACACTATCTTTATGCTCGACGAGGAAAAGGAGACTGTTCGCCATAGGATAAGAAAGGTTGAAATCACTCAGTCAAATGAGAATCCTGAATTGACTGATGATTCAAATCAATCTGCTTTACAAATTTACAAGTATAGTTCATCTTATAATCTGTTTAATCAGAGCTACCTGAAAAAGCTCGAAGCAATCAGAAAGGATTTTACTCCGAGAGCGCCTTTCAAGACAGTGCATAAGTTTCATCCTAACCAAATGGGAAGTGTTCTCGGGTTTACATATATCGGAGAGAATTTCATGGGTATCAGGGATGATTTGGATCCTGCTGAACTGCATGAGGTTGAATTACACGAGGCAATACATACGCCTGATGAATATGAGACAAGAGTTATAACAAAGTGGATGCTTGATAATGAAACAAGGTATCATTGAATACCTATTACTTTGAGTTCTTAGAGAATCTGCAAAATAGTAAAACGCCGTGGCCCGGATTTTCATGCACTATAGATAATTGTTTTTACGATTGCTTTTGAACCGGGAAACCCTTTCGGGAACAAGCTTTAAGGTACTTCAAGTCTATTTCCAGGCTTGCGCAGTACCAGGTTGTGCCACCACGGCATACCTCATCAGAATTAATGGATGGTTTATATTATTTTCTTAAATCCAGCAGATTCACTTCTTTTTCCAAGCATAATCCCTTAATTTAGCGCTGCCACCAAAACCGCAGCTCGCACATTTTTTATGCCTGATATGGAATGTTCTCTTGCCGCATCTACGGCAGTGAA
>CAZXRI010000008.1:0-15649 GCA_964642765.1 uncultured Methanosarcinales archaeon
TAGCTGAAAATCTAAAAAATGAATCTATGGATAAAATTAAAATTCTTGATAGTAAAGTGGAAAATATGATAGTTGAAGGAAAATTTGTTTAACCACCCTTGATTTACCACCTGATGTCTTACAATACAATATCAAACCAAAAGATATAAATGGCTGATTCAAAATCAAAAACTCATGCCTAAGCAATATCCTTATCACATAGCGATAATTCTCGACGGAAACAGGAGGTATGCAAAAAAGCAGAGCATGCCTGTATGGAAAGGACATGAATTTGGAGCGAAAAAGGTTAAGGAATTAATCAAGTGGTGCATTGAATTAGGAATAAAGCAGCTTACCCTGTATACTTTCTCGATTGAAAATTTCTCAAGGAAAAAGCAGGAAGTTGAGTATTTGATGGGATTGTTCAGAAAATATTTTTCCGAGATGAAAAGTAATGAAAAGAAAGATACAAAAGAAGTAAAGGTTAGGTTTGCAGGGAGGCTAAGCCTTTTTCCCGACGACATCCAGAAGATAATGAATGAGATTTCAGATAAGACAAAAGACAACAAAAAGCTTACAGTTAACTTTGCTATCGGGTATGGCGGAAGAACTGAAATCCTGGATGCAATAAAGAGGATTATTTCAGACGAGAAATCAGGAATCCTTGATGCAAGCACGCTAACTGAAAAGTCTATCAGCAAATATCTTTATCTTGAAGATGAGCCGCATATTATTATCAGGCCAGGAGGAGAAGTCCGCGTTAGTAATTTTCTTATTTATCAGGGAGCTTATTCTGAATGGTTCTTTATCAAAAAACTCTGGCCTGAAATGACTAAGCTGGATTTCATAAGAATCCTCGACGAGTTTAATTTACGGGAAAGAAGATTTGGGAAATAAGCACGCAGGAATATCAAAACAAAAAATGACGCCAGAAGAGAAGTTTAAGCAGTCTGTTAAGGAATCAGCAGAGAAATTCAGGCAGATTCCGAGAGAAGAAACAATAAAGCTTGTAAGCCATCTTGACTGCGATGGATTAAGTTCTTGCTCACTTATGATAAAGACCATGATTCTCGAGAAGAGAAAATATACTGTTTCAATCCTGCAGCAGCTTGATGTGGAAAAGCTTAATGAGCTTGCAAAGGATTCATCAAACTATTTTGTCATTACTGATTTGGGTTCCGGGATGATAAATACCGTGAGTAAAATCCTCTCGGCAAAAATGGTTTTTATCCTCGACCATCATATTCCTGAATCAGCTGACGAGTTTCAGAATGTTGTCCATGTCAATCCTCTTATTCATGGTGTTGACGGCAATACAGAGATTTCTGCAAGCGGGGTTGCTTATTTTTTTGCAAGCGCAGTAAATCCACAGATGGAAAACTTTGCTCATGTCGGCATAATAGGGGCATGCGGCGATATGCAGGAAAACAATGGATTCAGGGGATTAAATGCTGAGATTCTAGACGTGGCTGTGAGAAAAGGATTGATAGAGGTAACAAAGGGGCTGAGGTTTTTTGGCAGGCAGACAAGGGCATTGCACAAAGTTCTGGAGTATTCAACTGACCCTTTTATTCCCGGAGTTTCAGGCTCTGAATCAGGAGCTATTCAATTTCTTCAGAGCATTGGCATTAACCCGAGAAACTCTCTTGGATGGAAAAAGATAATTCATCTCACAGACAATGAAATGAAATCGCTGATAACTGGAATAATAATGCGTCGGCTTTCAAGCGGAGAGCTTACTGCCGAGGATGTTTTGGGGAATATTTATACGTTGAAGAATGAAAAGCCTGAAAGCCCGCTTCGTGAAGCAAAGGAATTTGCAACTTTGCTTAATGCATGCGGCAGACTGAAAAAGCCATCTCTCGGAATAGGAGCATGTATCGGAGATTCTAAGATGAAAGACTCTGCAATTGAGCTCGGAGAGGAATACAAGCGGACAATTGTAAGCGCAATGAAATGGTTTGAGGAAAACAAGGGCATTGAAAATTCCAATTATGTTTCTGCTGGAGAGAATTATATCATAATCAATGCAAAGGATTTCATTATCTCAACTATAATAGGCACATTGGCATCAATGATTGGAAAATCATCCACGATAAAAGACGGAACTTATATTCTGGCAATGGCATACCAGAATGCAGGGCATGCAAAGGTCAGCTTCCGCATTGCAGGAAACAATTCTGAAAATATCAACCTAAGGGCAATTCTCGAGGAAATAACAGGCGGGTTTGAAAACTGTGAATTTGGCGGGCATGAAAACGCGGCTGGAGCAATTATCCCGATTGAAAAAGAGGCTGAGTTTCTTGAAAAGGCAAAACTTGTCCTCGGGAAAAGGGCTATTGAACAGCAGGTTTAGGCATGGATAAGCCAAAATTATAAATTTTATATAAAATATAATTAAAAATAGAAATCTATATTAATGACCTCTTTCCAAAAAATGCTTCCATGCAAGATCATAAAAAGAACTTTCAGCCATTCAGGAAATCAATATTCAGTAACCAGAATTTGCAGATGAATGAGAAAACCAACCATAACATTAAGATTTACTTCCTTATAGCTCTGGCAGCTGCTCTTGCATTAATCCTTACAATTAACTTTCTTAATTCAAGCGCAAGGGGCGTAATGCAGAACGAGATAAATGTCGTGGGAAGCATTGATGAAAGCAAGTCTCAGGCAGGAATAAATCCTGACGATAAAATAGAGACGCTGAAAACACAGGCAATTCTCCTCAGCACAGAGCTTGAGACAAAGAAAAAGGAAGCCTCTATTTGCGAGAGCAGGCTGAACGCAACAAAAGGCAAGGAATCAGAAGTAATTAACAAATATCAGGATATTTCCTCGAAGAACAATAATCTGAATGAATTTGCGGCAAAACTCGAGCAGGATTATGATAAATGCAACAATAAGAGAGATATCTACAAGGAAATAATCGCAAATGCTGTCAGGGATATATGCTGCAGCTTTGGTGATTTCAGGATTGGCAGCACAAAAAACTGGGATATATCTGACAACAGCATTATCTGCTCAGGAAAAAACACGATAGCATGCGCTAACGGAATAACAAAGTGGGATGAGCAACTGATATAAAGCTTATTTTTAATGTATCCTCACGGAACGCTCTTGTATATTGTATTAGCCAAAAACAATTCCAGAGAAAGCAAAGCAAGAGCAGCCAGCAAAATAAAGAAAGAAATATTCTTAGACTTTCTGACATCAGTAACATCCATGATAATATCATATGCCTTCTTCAGCTCATCATTGCTCTTTGCTCTAAAAGAATTTCCGCCTGTATAGTTGGCAATCTGCGCCAAGGATTTCTCGTCTATTTTAGAAACTGCGCCTGAAACAAACTCACCTCCTTGCTCAGTTCCAATGCCGATAGTATTAACAATAACATTTTTTCCTTTTGCATACTGAATAGCATCATCAACAGGGCTTCCAACATTGCTCTGCCCGTCGGTAATCAGGATAATTGCACTAGACTTGTCATTCTTAAAAAGATTTACAGATGTGATAATAGCATCGCCAATATTTGTCCCGCCGCTTTCCTTGATGTCCATCATGTTAATGCTCTCTTTCAGCATATCCCTGTCATTGGTTATTTCCCTGTCAACAAAAACAGTCCCTGCAAATGTAACAACACCAATATCATTATTGGCAGCGCTGTCAACAAAATACAAGGCTGCACTTCTCGCTGCCTCAAGCCTGTTAGGAGGAATATCATCAGCAAGCATTGAGCTGGAAGAATCAACAGCAAGAACAAAATCAAAATTTGATGCCTTGGCAATATAGTTTATCGTTGTACCTGCAGCAGCCAGAATAAGCATTGTATAAATCAGCACCCTCAACAAAAGCTGAAAGATATTCTTGTTGGAAAAAAATGCCTTGTAAGGCTTGGCAAAAAATCCACCCTTAGCAATCCTCTCGAGAGCTTCAAAATTAGCGAACTTCAGGGCAACAAGCTTTGCCTTTTTCATTGTCAGCATATAAACAATAATGAGAATAGGGACTAGCACAAGCATCCATAAAAAACTCGGGTTTGCAAAAGTTATCTCTACCATTGGACTCCACACAAACTTTCAAATAAACTTCTTTCCTCTTCGCAGGAATAAATCAATAATCGGCTTAATGAAATCCTTATCAGTTGTCAGCGTAAGAAAATCTGCTCCTGCATCAACAAACGCCCTTCTAATCTCATCCTCTTCCTGTGCAGTATAATCCTGATAAAGCTGCCCGATAAGATGCGGATTAATTGCCATCTGATTCCCTGTTGCAGGATCCTCAAGCAAAACATTAATATCCTCGTCAGGAAGCTCCTTGTCAATCGGATCACGGACCATCACGCCGATTGTGTCATACCTCATGGAAAAAATCTTCAGCCACTTTTTCCATTCTCCTTTCAGCCCAATAAAATCAGAAACAATAATGACCATTGATGTCCTCGGGATATAGCTCATGCTAAACTTCATCACATTAATAATATCATAATGCCCGCCGTAATTATCCAAGTCAAGAAGAACTTTCGATATCTTGTAAAAATGCATTTTCCCTGTTGATGGTGGAATGCTCTTAACAACATTATCAGCAAACATAATCATTCCGAGAGCATCGCTTGCCTGCAAAACAGCATGCCCGAGAGCGCCTGAAAATTCAGCAGCATACTCCATCTTCAGCTTATCAGTTGTTCCCATAAGCATACTATAGCTCGTGTCAATCATCAAAAAAACATTCAGGTTTCTCTCCTCTATAAACTCCTTGACAAGAGGCTTATTAGACCTGATGGTTGCCTTCCAGTCAATTTTCTTGGAATCATCATCAGGCGAATATTCCTTATATCCGTTAAACTCCAGCCCTGTACCTCGGAAAACACTCTTGTATCCGCCGATAATCTGCGCATTAATCAGGCTTCTTGTAATAATATCAAGCCGCTTTATCGAAGGAGTCAGATCAACATTTAGCTTTGGCATTTTACGGAACAGGAACCTTTGACAGAATTTCCTTTATGACATCATCAGACTTTATACCTTCTGCTTGCCCTTCATAATTAAGAAGAATCCTGTGCCTCAAAACCTCATAAGCAATATTCTTCACGTTATGCGGCTTGACAAACTCATTCCCATTAATCAAAGCATCTGCCTTTGACGCAATATACAAGCCAATAGATGCTCTCGGCGACGAGCCATACTCAATATACTTTCCAAGAGCTATCTTATATTTCTCAGGCTCTCTTGTAGCATTGACAATCATCACAATATACCTCTCAACATCCTCGCTTGTGAAAATATCCCTTGTATAATCCTGCATCTCAATAATCCTTTTCGGGGTGATAACAGGCTTGATATTATAATCCTCAAACCTTCTCAAAGTCATGTTCTGCCTTAATATATGGATTTCCTCCTCAATCTCAGGATAATAAACAAGAATCTTAAACAAGAACCTGTCAAGCTGAGCCTCAGGCAGAGTATAAACACCGGAACTCTCGATAGGATTATTATTTGCAAGAACAAAGAACGGCTCTTCGAGCATCATGGTTTCCTTGCCGATTGTAACCTGCTTCTCCTGCATTGCCTCAAGCAAAGCGCTCTGTGTTTTAGGAGGAGCCCTGTTAATCTCGTCGGCAAGAACAAAATTCGCAAAAATTGGGCCCTTAACAATAAAAAATCCCTTGTTCTTATCATAAGACGTAATCCCTGTAATGTCAGTCGGAAGAAGGTCAACTGTAAACTGAACCCTGTTAAAGCTGCATCCAGAAACACCGGCAATTGCCTTTGTAATCAGAGTCTTTGCAATACCAGGAAGGCCTTCGAGAAGAACATGCCCCTTGGAAAGCACACCCCTTAAAACACCGTCGAGAACTCTCTCCTGCCCAACAACAATCCTTGAAACTTCCTTCTTCATCAATTGGGTAAACTGCTTATAGACCTTTGCCCTGTTCCTTCCTCCCCTTAAATCCTTTTCAATTGCCATTTTATTTTACACTTAGATAACCTTTAGATAATATTAATAACCAGCTCAACCTCTTCAACAATCTCAATAAACTCGCTCTTCTTAATACCCTCGCTGTAAAACTTCTTATTATCAAGATTATCCAGAACATACCTCACTGACTCTATAACAATCCTCTTAATGCCTTTTTTTTCAAGCTCATCCTTAAGTTCCTCGACTGTAAACTCATAGCCGATTGCAAAATACTCAGAAAAGAAATCCCTGAGCGCATCAGAAAGCTCATGAATCGCATCCTTCCTAAACCTGATTCGCTTAATTTTTCTTAAAGCGCTGAATTTAATATCTTCCTTGCTTGGCTCTTTGACAGCCTGCTTATCCTCTTTTTTTTTGAACAGATTAATCTTCCACATAATTACCTTCTTCTATAAACACTCCTATCAATGACCTGTTTCTCTGCTTTTTCCTTACTATCTGGATATAAAAATTTTTGGGTTTTGGGGGTTTTTTCTTCCTTGCTTTTTTTATACGTCATTCTCCTGCTCCAAATAAACAGGATAATTGCAATTGTTAAAAGTGTTCCAACTGCATATATAATATACATCAAATCAAGCCCGCTGCTTTTTGGGCTGTATCGCTCTGTTGGAACTCTCCTATAGCTGCCAATTAAATTCCTGCATGTCTCCTCAGCAGCATCAGCCAAAGACTTTGCTTTAACAAAATCCTTATTTGCAAAAGCCTGAGAAGCCTGAGTCAACAGCTCTTTCAGCTCAAGACATTCAGGATTCTTGTCAAACACATCAGAAACAAACCTGAGCCTTTCCTGAATTAAAGTTGATTCACCCTCATCATAATCAATAACCTGTATAAGCAATCTGGCTGTGCTGTTAATCTTAGGATTAGCTGCGCTTGCTGTAATTGTAACCTCATTATGCCCAGGAACAAGGCCTGAAACAATATTCAACTCAGTATTAACTTTATTGCTTGTGTCTATGTATGCAAACTTATTATTTGTAAAGCTTAATTCCAATGCATTGGAAACATTAGATGATGCAAACATTGTGATATTCCCTATTCCCATCTCACCGACATTCCTGACAATAAGAGGTATATTCATTGTATCATTTGCCTTCATGGTTATTCCTGACGGCATTATTATTTCCATAGATACAATTACAGGCTCCTTAATCCTAAGAGGAACTCCTCCCCCACCGCCTCCGCCGCCGCCACCACTGCTGACAGTAACAGTTTCTGTCACAGATACAATAGATGTAACATTAACAATCTGGGTTGTTATTGCTGTTTCTGTAATAAGGAAAACTGACAGATTATTGCTCGAAGCTGATATTGTATTCAAAGAAGTATTCAGGGTTATCGGCAATTCCTGCCATGTACAGCTATTCCTTGATGTGCACTTATACATTGCCAGACTACTTTCGTTATCGAGAGATGATTCAATACTGCTGTAATTGTAGAATATGGTTACATTTGAAAATGAATCCAATGAGCTAAATAACTCAAACTCGTCCAAGATTCTCTCTCCTGAGGAAGCATTTATGAGTTTAGCCAGATTAGTATAGTTAAAGAGATAAGAAGTGTTTGAGACAGTTGCTCCTGCAAATGTTATAATTGGCCTTTCTGTTGTGAACTCAATGTTATATGTATTGTTTACAGGCAAGCTGGTAATTTTGTTAATACCCTCTGTGATTCCGTTATTTCCGCAGATATCATAAATCCGAACCCAAGTTATGTTTCTTCCTGTCAGATTTACATTTGTAGAATTTAATCCTGAATAAAATGCGGATGAATACTGCACAAGGTTATTCTCTATATCAAGCGCATTTGCAGTCATTGTATATGTTCCTGACTGGTTTACATTAAAGTTATAAGATATTGTGTAATTATTTCCTGATATAGTATAATCAAAATCCGTAAGAGTAATGTTCTGTCTTGATGGTGTTGTTATGGAGAGATTTGTTATGTTCAGCAATGTATCTCCGAGGACTCTGAAGTTAATTTTTGTTATGCTGCTGTTAATCCGGTATGTTTCATTTGAGCACAGCTCTAAAACCTGAGGAGGAGATGCGTTTACTTTAGATATTCTCAGGCTGATTGTTTTTGTTGCTGTCATATTCGGAGTCTGGTTAAATGCAATTGCCTTTATCTCTATAATCTTTGAGTTGACATTGACTGTGTAATTATATTCCCATGTTGTGTTTGTTATGTTTGCGGCTGTGTAATTAATCCCGTCTATTGTCAGTGTCATGTTATTTATCCATGGATAACTGCTAAGCTCAGCAACCCTAATCTGAGTTATGTTGCCAAGATAATATATAGAATTATTTGCAGGCGTTGTTATGTTTATCCTTGCATCATTTATCCTGAGATAGAAATATGCTGAATAGTTTGAGTAATTGCTCTGGTCAAATGCCCTAACTCTCCAGTACCGCGTGCCTTCTGTAAATATTGTCTCGTTTAAGTGCTGATAACTCGTCGAGGATATGCTTGTAATGTTAAGCCTGATTTGCGTAAATGATGTATCGTTGCTTGCAATTAGTTCATAAGTTATGTTATTGTTATCTGAGTCTGTTGTGGCATTCCAACTGAAGTCTATGCTATTGTAGATTACCATTGAATTGTTGGATGGCAATAGAAGATTAGGTATTGTTGGCGGTGTGTTTGGAGATGTTTCATATCTCAGTGCATTGGTAGAGAATCTTCTGTTTCCTTGCGTATCATAAGCAATAACTCTCCAACTCCAGTTTGTAAAAGGAGCCAAAGCAGATGGAACCATTAAAGATGAATTGGTGTATGTTCCTGTCGAGGAATATGTCCTATTAATATATCCAAATGCTGATGATGTGCTTAGCTCAATTGTATAGTTCAGGAAATTTGGCTCATAAGCATCTTCCCAGTCAAGATAAGGAGTAAGGTTGCTGCTTTTTGTGCCGTCGGCAGGTGATAATAGGATGAATGCTCCGGGAGATGTTGTGTCAATCATTATCAGAATCACAGTTGTTGAATTTCTGTTTCCAGCAGAATCATTTGCCCATGCTGTTATTGTATAATTTACAAATGCGGACAGGTTTATTGTCGTCAGGTTAAAGTTTGAGGTAAACTGGGCTATAAATGTTCCATTGGCATAGCTTACATTTGTATATGTTGTATCGAGATGGTTATCAACTGCCTGCCAGCTTATACTGACATTCTGCAAGGTATATTCAGCAGGATTTGGAGTTACATCCAGAGTTATAGACGGAGGGCCTCTGTCAATCTCAAATATCCATGTTGCTGATGTATTTGGGTTTGTTGCATTGTCAAGGCATGAGATATTCCATGAATAATTGCCCTGTGCTAATCCTGAGAGAGTTATGTTTGCCATTATCCCTGATTGGGATTTAACGCCTGTTACATTTACATTGCCGTTCATAGTCAGGCTGCATGAAAGGTTCAGCCCAATATTATCGCTGGCTGTGAAATTGAAATCTATTGTTGTCATGTTAATTATGGAATTGTTTGCAGGGCTGTTTAGCTGGATTGTCGGCGCAACGGATTCTACAAATAAAGTAAAGTTGGATGCATTAAACCCGCCATTTTCAAGCGTGTCATTGCAAAAGACATTCCATTTGTATTCACCGTCGGAAATTAGTGTAGTGAGATTGTTTTCTATGTTCCGGACAACAGAGGAGTTTGATACATTCCCAAGCCAGCTTCCTGTAAAGTTACCATAAAGCATGCAGGTATGAATATCGCTGACATCATTTACAGAATATTTGAATGTAATATTTCCTGATTTCCTATATGAGCCGTTGTTCGGCGAGAGAAGGTTAATTACAGGCTGGGTTGTGTCAATAGTAAAGTTGAATGTTACGCTTGTGTTATAGCTGCTTGTATTGTCCCAGCATGAAACATTCCAGTAATGCACTGTGTCTGTGATTCCCTGTATAGAAATGTTTATGATTGTGCCATTTGCTGCATTAATGTCTGAGACATTCACATTTCCGTCGAGAGTCATGTTGCATTTCAAGCCCAAATCCAGATTATCAATAGCTGTGAAATTAAATCTTGCATTTCTTCCTACCTGTGCATTGTGTGCAGGAACAAGCAGAGTTATTGACGGAGGTATTGAATCTATTGTGAATGTATAATTGCTCTGGCTGAAATTATAGTTACCGACTGTGTCATTGCATCTTACATTCCAGAGATATGATGAATTAGTCAGGTTTATCGAGAAGTTATTTTGTATTCCTGAGAGGATTCCTGTTTTGGTTTCGTTAGACTGCCATGCACCGTTAAAGTTTCCGTATAATGTGCATGAGTCTATTCCGCTTATGTCTGATGACGTGAATCGTAATGTGATATTTCCGTCTCGCTGCCATGTGCCATTTACATTATCAAGGGTTATTGCAGGAGGCGTCAAGTCAACTGAGAGTTGTCTTGTTTCTGATGTGTTTGCATTTGTGGCATTATCAATGCATGTTACATTCCAGAAATAATTGCCTTCATTGAATCCGCTTATTGTTCTTGTCGTTGGTGTTCCGTTCAAAGACTCAATATTCGAGAGGTTTACAAGATTGTTGATTGTGATATTGCAGACTAATCCTGCATCTATTGTGTCAATAGCAGTCCAGTTGAATATTATTGACTGCGAGCTTGTGTTGTAATAGTTTATCGGCGAGTTTAATTTTACATCAGGCTGAACTGTATCAATTGAGAATGTGTAATTAGTCTGGCTGAATGTGCTGTTTCCGAGAGTATCATTGCACCATACATTCCACAGGTAAGTGCCGTTTGTCAGGTTTATTGCAAAGCTATCCTGAGCGCCGTTTGATATTCCTGTCCTGCTTTGGTTTATGAGCCAGCTTCCGTTGAAGTTTCCGTATAGAGAGCATGAGCTTATACCTTGTGTATCTGTTGCTGTAAACCTTAGCGTGATGTTTCCGTAATTAAACCATGTGTCATTTGCAGTATTCAGAATAATTGCAGGAGCACCCTGATCCTTGGAAAACAATCTTGTTTCTGAGATATTTGAATTGCTTGAGTTATCCCAGCATGTTACGTTCCATGTATAATTCCCGTCGTTGATTCCAGCTATTGTAACATTAGCAGGGGTTCCATTCAGGGATTCAACTGATGAGACATTTACAATACCATTAATGGTGAGATTGCATTTTAATCCTGAATCAAGGTTGTCAATCGCTGTCCAGTTGAAGATGAGATTTGTTGATGTCATGTTGAAATTGTTTATAGGTGCATTCAGGATAATAAACGGCGGGATTGAATCTATGCTGAATGTATAGTTGCTTGCTGATGATGCAATATTATTCAGTGTGTCATTGCATTGGACATTCCACAAGTAAGTGCCGTTTGTTAAGTTTACCGTGAAATTATTTTGGATACCTGAGAGGATTCCTGTTTTGGTTTCGTTCATTAGCCAATCTGTGCTGTTGAAATTTCCGTATAGGGTGCATGAGCTTATGTCTCGAGCATCGCTTGCTGTAAACCTAAACAAGCTCTGCCCGAAATTCTGCCATGTATCGTTTGCTGTATTTAGCGTTATGCTTGGTCCGCTAACATCAACAGTCAGATTTCTCGTCAGAGAGATGTTTGAATTTGTTGCATTATCAATACATGTAACATTCCAATAATGCGCTCCTGAATTTATCCCGACGACAGTTACATTTGCATATGAGCCATTCTGGGATTCTATGCTGGATACATTCACATTTCCGTCGAGAGTAAGGTTGCATTTCAATCCTGAATCAAGATTATCAATTGCTGTCCAGTTGAAGATTATATTTTGTGATGATGTTATCAGATTATCAGATGGGCTGTTCAGGTTAATTGCAGGGATTAGGCTGTCAATATAGAATGTATAATTGGTTGCGTTAAATCCTCCATTCTCGACTGTATCATTGCACCAGACATTCCACAAATAAGTTCCGTTGGTAAGATTTAATGTGAAATTATTCTGGATGCCTGAGAGGATTCCTGTTTTGGTTTCGTTCAAACGCCATTCAGAACCATTGAAGTTTCCATAAAGAATGCATGAGTCAATCCCGCTTATGTCTGTTGCTGTAAACCTCAGCGTAATGTTTCCGCTTTGCTGCCATGTGTCGTTGGCTGTATCAAGAGCAACTGCTGGTGGAGTGCTATCTCTTGTGAAGTTCCATGTTGCAGAGATATTAGAATTGCTTGCATTGTCTATGCACGTAACATTCCAATAATGTGTTCCTGCATTTAGTCCAGAGATTGAAATGTTTACAGGCGTTCCATTTTGTGATTCTATGCCGCTTGCATTTACTTTTCCGTCTAAAGTAAGATTACACCTCAATCCCAAATCCAAATTATCAATTGCTGTCCAGTTGAAAATTACCCTGCCTGATGTAATGGCATTGTTTGCTGGATTGTTTAATGATATTTTCGGAATAATGGTATCTATGAAGAAAGTATAATTGGTTGCATTAAATGCTGAGTTTCCAACGGTGTCGTTACACCAGACATTCCAGAGATAAGAGCCGTTTGTTAAATTCATAGAGAAATTATTTTGGATTCCAGAGAGAACATTTGAATTGCTCTGGTTAGAGAGCCATGTTCCATTAAAGTTTCCATAAAGTATGCAAGAGCTTATTCCAGCATTGTCAGTTGCTGTAAATTTCAGTGTAATGTTTCCATCTTGCTGCCAAGTATCATTGGCTGTGTCAAGTGCAACAACTGGACCTGATGAATCCACGGTAAAGTTTCTCATCGAGGAAACATTCCCATTAGTTGCATTATCAATGCATGTAACATTCCAGTAATGTGCTCCTGAATTTAATCCAGCAACACTAACATTCGTTGGTGTATTGTTTAGTGATTCAATTCCAGAGACATTAACAACACCATCGAGAGTAAGGTTGCATCTTAATCCTAAATCAAGATTGTCTATTGCTGTCCAGTTGAAAAGTAAATTGCTTCCTGCAATAAACAGATTGTCAGCAGGATTGTTCAGATTTATTGCAGGTAAAACGCTATCAATATAGAATGTCAGATTAGCTGCTCCGCCGCCGAGATTTCCTGCTGTGTCATTGCATTGAACATTCCAGAGATAAGAGCCGTTTGTTAAGTTCACAGAGAAATTATTTTGGATTCCAGATGATATTCCTGTTTTGGTTTCGTTCATTAGCCATGTGCCATTGAGATTTCCATACAAAACACAAGCACCAATTCCTGCTGGGTCTGTTGCTGTGAATTTCAAAGTAATATTCCCGTCTTGCTGCCAAGTATCATTGGATGTATCGAGATTTACCGTCGGAGCAGTTGTATCTATAGTAAACATTCTTGTTTCAGATGTGTTGCTTTTTCCGCTGTCATCTGTGCATGTAATATTCCAATAATATATCCCTGTATTGAATCCGTTCACAGTATAGTTCTTAGATGTTCCATTAGCAGATGCAATGCCTGTTGCATTTACTGTTCCGTTAATTGTCAGACTGCATGATAAAGATAAATCAATATCGTCTATTACTGTCCAGTTGAAATTTATGGAGGTAATGGATGTATTCAGATTGTTAATTGGTAGATTTAATGTAACATTTGGAGAAACAGTATCTGGTGCGGTTGTATTATAAGAGATTGTTACATTATACAATTCAGGCGAGTAAGTAAGATTAATAGTCGAGAAATCTGCTTTGTATTGGAAGTATTGATTATTAGTCAAAGATAAAGCCTGCGGAGAAGAATCATTGATATCAACAAATGTTTCTGTATCGCATACTGCGTCATCACAGCTTCTTACTGTGAAGTTTAATCTTGTTGCGCCTCTCTTATAGATTAAATTGATTTCATCAGATGAAAGGCTTCTGTTCCAGATTACCAGTTCATCCAGCAATCCATCATAATAAAATCCATCAGTATGCGGCCTTCCAATCCTGAGTGGATAATTATTAGGGGCATCACCACTGAATACATTAGTTGCAGAGAGAGTTCCATCTACATAAATTGATGCATCTGTACCATTAAATCTTGAAGCAACATGATGCCACTGATTATCTGAAGTATTAATAGTGGAACATAAATTTCCGCCAACTCTATCATTGCAGACAACACCTGGTGAATACACTGCAAAATGTATATGATTAAGCTTATGAATAATATATCCCTGTGATGTTAGAGTAGTTTTAATCCACAATGATATGGTGTAATTCTTGATGCTATCTAATGAGGCAGAATATGAAGTGCCAAATCCACTTCCGCCAGGATGCACTCCATTAACAACTGCCTTTCCACTACTAACATTTAATGCCTTGCCTGTAATGGAATCATCTGACAATACAGAGCATGTGTCAATGCATGATGCGTTGTTATGATACCCGCTGAAATCTTCCGAGAGATATTGCTGTCCGTTCTCAGTATAATTTTCATTGAAGTGCAATAGCAATACATTTCCAGACATATTTATGCTGCCGTTGGCTGACAATTCTCCATAAGAACTGCTCACCCATGAGATATTTTTCCAAGATACAGAAGCTCCCATGTCAAATATCTGAGATAAGAAAGTTCCGTTGTTGTATCCCTGAGAACTGTTCAGCTGGATTGCAAACAGAGAAAGATTATAGAATGTCCTGTTCAAAACAGTATTTTGAAGACCATTAGCTGTTGTGGCAGTTCCGTTAGTAAGAAAAGTAAATGGAAATGTATAAGTGAAATTTTGAGTTATAGAAGTATTAGTATTAGTCGCATTATCAACACAAGTAATATTCCATAAATGTGTTCCCTCAGTAAGTCCTGAAACAGAAGATGTCTGCGGTGTTCCATTTGCAGATTCAACATTTGAAGTTTGAATAACACTGTCAACAGTTAAATTACAAACTAATCCTAAATCAAGATTATCAATTGCTGTCCAGTTGAACAGAATGCTTGTTGCTGAAATTTGTGAATTGTGTTGAGGTGCATTTAATGTTACAGATGGGATAATACTGTCTATATAGAACGTAAAATTCATTGTATTGAATGCAGTATTTCCGACGGTGTCATTGCACCAGACATTCCATAAGTATGTGCCATTTGTTAAGTTGATTGAGAAATTATTCTGGATTCCAGATGATATTTCTGCCTTGGTTTCGTTCATTAGCCAATCTGTGCCATTGAAATTTCCGTAAAGGACACAAGCACCAATTCCAGCAGGGTCTGTTGCTGTGAATCGTAAAGTAATATTTCCATCTCGTTGCCATGTGTCGTTTGCAGTTCCTAATGTTATTGTTGGCGGTGTTGTGTCTAATGTAGTGCTGTAAGTTATAGTCACATTATACAGTTCAGGCGAATAAGACAGATTCTCCGTCGAAAAAATTGATTGATATTGGAAATATTGATTGTTTCCTATATTATAAGAAGAGATATTTTGCGGAGAAGAATCATTGATATCAACAAATGTTTCTGTGTCGCATACAGAATCATCACAACTTCTTACAGAGAGATTGAATTTTGTAAGCCCTCTCTTGTATAAACTTGCAATTTCTGTCGTAGTTAAACTTCTATTCCACATAGCAATCTCATCCATCATACCATTTATACCATATCCATCTGCTTGCCATCTACCAAAAAATAATCCATCTGTTACAGCAGTAGAAGCTGCTGTTGTTCCATCACTTGTTACATCAACATTGTCTATATAGAATTTAATAGAAGTAATGTTTTGGGTTATTACAATATGTTGCCATTTATTTGTAATAATAGAATTAAGAGAAGA